>JALZOS010000135.1 GCA_030913755.1 Thermoproteota archaeon
ATATTGGCATAACAAATTTTTTATAATTAGTGAGAATGAAAAACAGGCTAAGTCTCCCAGAGGGGTCATCATAATACTTTACAGTACAGAGTTACCAATAATTGTATCAGTCATGCATGTAACTCCGTATCACAGACAGTGGTATTGAATCCATTCCTTCCACGACTACCAGTTCAGTTCGCTATTGCCGTGATCTTATGTCACGTATATGTATTAACGGGACATTGCTGAGAAGTAGAATACTTTTAGAAAAATACGATTTATTCTGGCGTAAGTTTAACTATATATGGAATTTTTCTTTGGGTAGGAAAGCTTAATTTCTGTTGCGCATGATAGCGTACAGTTGAAAAATATATCAAATGTGCTTGTTACAGGCGTTGGAGGAATAATAGGGCAAGGAATAATAAAGTGCTTGCGAATGGCTAACAGAAGCAGAAGCAGAAGCAGAAGTGCCCGTTACAAATATTATATTATAGGTGTAGACTCATCGGCTCTCGCAGCTGGCCTCTATTTTTCTGATGTTGGACTAGTCATCCCCAATGCCAATGATCATGATTATATTGATTCCCTCACAAAGATCATTAATGAGTATAATGTATCTGCTCTCTACATAGGAACAGATCAGGAACTAGACGTAGTTAGCAACTCGACGGGAAAAATCGAAAAACGGACTGGAGTGAAGGTATTGATCTGCTCCAATGAGGTGATAAACATATCGAGAGATAAATGGAAAACTTTTCTGTTCCTAAAGAAGAAAAAGCTGCCTTACGTACAATCATCTCTTCCCGAAAGAGCTACTGATTTCATAGAAAGATTTGGATTTCCGGTGGTGGTCAAGCCTCGTGAAGGGTTTGGTTCAGTTCATTTCAACATTGTTCGTGACCGTAACCAACTAGATAATGCGATAAAAAATATAGAGAGCCAAGGGTGGAATGCAATTATACAAGAATACATAGGAGGTAATGATAACGAATATACGACTGGCGTGTTATCAGATATTAGGAATAATAAAATCATTTCATCGATTTCAATAAAAAAATACATAAAAGCCGGTCAGACTTACAAGGGAATAATAGACGACTTTCCGGAAGCACGAAGAGTGTCTGAGGCTGTGGCTAAAAGCCTAAACGCGAGGGGTTCAATCAATATTCAGTCTAAAATCTCGAACGGTTCACACAAAATTTTTGAAATAAATGGTCGAATATCAGCTACATGTCCAATGCGTGCAGCCGCTGGGGTAAACGAACCTGACTTACTTTATAGAAATGTAATTCTCTCAGAAGATCTTCGGATAACTTCACATAAGAAATTGTTATCGATGAGGTATTGGAACGAGGTCTACGTGAAGAAGAAGATCTACGAGAGTGTAGCATTAACGGGCCTAGTACCTAGTGGCATCGAGAGTGAAGTT
This sequence comes from Thermoproteota archaeon, assembly GCA_030913755.1. Taxonomy (GTDB): domain Archaea; phylum Thermoproteota; class Nitrososphaeria; order Nitrososphaerales; family Nitrososphaeraceae; genus TA-21. The sequence continues at coordinate 1,412 of JALZOS010000135.1, forward strand.
TTCAGTGTTCGATAAAACTTACCATTAGTTTGGCTTGGATGATGGCCTTCGATACTGAAAAAGGTGATCCGTGCTCAGAGAAATTTAAACCATTAGAAACAATTTTCAGCATTCTTTTTAATTTAGTTCTCGGTACTGTCACCGGAATTTGTAAGGCGCACAGTTTCTAATTAATGTCAATTCGGTACTGATATCACGCTCAGTAAGCTTTAATTTATCAATGAACTATGTCGCAGTTATGCCTACTTCTCCAAAATATGCATTCGAGGAGAAAGTTGAGTCAAACGATATGATTTTGATACTCAACCCAAATTCTCAAGGTGGAGCGACAGGAAAAAACTGGAACGATACTTATGAGAAAATAAAGGAATTTTTGCCAAAACAGCATCGAATTATTTTCACCAAGAATGCTGATGATGGAACAATTGTCACGCGCAAGCTGCTAAGAAAAGGGTACAGCAATATTGTCGCCTAAGGAGGCGACGGTACAATCAACGAGGTTGCCAATGGATTTTTTGATATCAAACCAAAAACGCTGCCTTTAATGGATAAACTGATGTGTAACGTACCTAGAATCAGTTACACTACATTAATATGACTTATGACCTAGTATAGTATTGACAAATTCTAATGGAAGATTATCCAGCAGCACCGGAACAGCGAGAGTAATAGTTTCGCCAGTAGCTCTATCCTTTGCTTTCGCTGGTGTGATGCAAATGGCCGCAGCAAATAAACATTGATGTAACTAAACCTGCAGACAATAATCCATACGGTGGCAAGAGAGTAGGAACAATTAGCATCACTCCCGAAGGGCATGCAGTCCAGGTTGTAGCCAATATGACTTCAGGTTCGAGTACTGGAAAAGTATACGAAGGATGGTTTGTAGACGCTGGCGGTTCAGGATATAAGCTCAGTCTAGGTGAATTTGATAAAAATGGCACATTACAGTTTAACCAGCAAATGGTGAATCCGTACACATATACGCAATTCATTGTAACCGAAGAGCCATTTGAAGACGCAGATCCTAATGCTGTAGGAGCAATAGGCGGAGCACAACTACAAGCGCCGTTTACGAGACAATGTTTTCTTTTTTAATTAGTTATCCTATCTCCTATTTCTTCAACAATAAGGCGTTCGGAAATATTTCATTTTCTGAATCTGCGTCGAGATAAGTATAACAGCAGGTAGACAATTTTGTATTTGTATGTAGAAGGAGACTGGGGGAGAATTTTCTTCCATATATTGACAGAATCTTATATCAATTATTTAACAATCCAGTGTCTCTTTTTAGTAAACAATTATAAAAAATCTCTTTATTCAATGTTCGTCAGGGACACTCAGGAGAGCATTTTGATAACCACATTACTAGTAACTTCTTTAATGTTTATTCTTCTTCTGATTGATTGGCATTTGCGGAGGATTACGATTTGGCTGCAGTTGGCGACGTAAGTTGCGGCGTAGAAGGTAAAAAACACTAAATGCCATTGGAAAAACAAATCCAGAATTTGCATTATTCCTCGGAGATTTGTCGTATAAGAAAAATTCTGTAAAGTGTTTTTTTGATGCTACCAAGTC
>JALZOS010000137.1 GCA_030913755.1 Thermoproteota archaeon
TTTGAACCAAACAAGCTCAAAAACTAGTGGATTATCCAGTAATATTCCTTGCACGTTGCACTCGAAAAACTGATCGTCTCGAATTTGGTTTATTCCCAAATGGTTGACAATATGGTGTAACAAATTCCAATTCTTAGAAATGATTATGATATGCGTATCTTGCTTACGTTGGGAGATGGGTTTAAGTTAAATTATTATATTTGATGTTCAGACCTGCGGAAAAAATCACATTGAACAGGGTTTTAGATATTGAATACATGTAATATTTAACGAGTCTGAACTTTTTAATCACAGAAACTTATTTTAATACTATTTTTATCAATAATCTTCGATAAGTGGACAGTTTTCTTTTATTTTAGACTATCACATAATAATGTGTCGAGAATGAGTAATAAATGACTTGTAAGGGTATATGTATTCGCCATAAAGCACAAAAGCCAGTAGGAACTGGTCGCTACGTCAGCGGACAGAAGCGTTGCCAAATATGTGAGATATTCATAAAGTGGGATGGATTATGGTGTCCATGTTGTGGTTACAGGCTAAGAACGAGACCACGTAACTTGAAATATAAAGCTAAACTTAGAGCAAGAACTAAAGACCAAATTACTCCTATTATTTCAACGTGACAGATACATCGTCAAGGGTGAATGAATGATCGACTAACACACGATCTAATTGAACTATACTAAAATGTAATCTGAGATTTTCGTCAACTTAAAAGGGATAACAAGAGCATCGCACTCTGGAAATGCAATCAAAAGGAAAATAATTCAAGCAGACAACCAACTTCAACATTTGATTGTATAGTCAAAACTATTCCACAAAGGATCCCAGTATCTGAGAATTCAGAAATTTTTATACATTTTTTTTCTATTTGAACTTCTATAGAAGTGCTCCATTCAATATGTCGAAATTAATAGGTAAAGGTAACTCTAATTTGGTTAAGGTGAGGATATAAGGCTAAATGCATTACCATCAGGATCCTTTAACTGGGACATAAAGCCACCCCATTCTTGTGGTTCTGGTATGGTAATATCCACTCCCTTCTTTTTTAGCTCCTCAAATTCAGAATGAATATTGTCTGAGTAAAACCATATCCCAGTCGACGTACCTATACCATCCTTTGCAGCTTCTACATCCTCAGGGGGTAGCATTTGACTGTTAGGAACCATCAAACTTAATGTTGTTTCAGAGCCTTGAGGTGCGACTTCTATCCACTTGCCGCCTTTAAAGGGCATGTTCACCATAATGTCAAATCCGAGCTTTTCGCTGTAGAACTTTACAGCCTGACCTTGGTCCGACACAAATACTACCATTCCGCCAACTCTTTTCATGATTTATCTTATTTCCAATGATCTAATAAACATAATTGTCTATGGCTCATATACCTACTTTACCTAGAATAGATGTCATAATCAACCCTTCCCACGAGATCCTGTCAATTGATTGTTTATACCGGTCTCGCGAAACACCGCGATAATGTATTTATCCTTATCTGAAAAAATTCGTTAAATTTTTGAGCCGCCCTGTATTTTCAAGGTTGTGATTTCGCACACGAATACCGATTACGGTTCGCGATTCATCAAAGAAATTAAAACCCATTTACTTCATAATATCAAACCACATGAAAGCAATGCCTGCACAGTCCACAAGATTTAAAAAATAGGTGTCCCCAACGCCCATTAGCATGTTGTCTACTGTCCTAGCGCAGCCCGTAATTATAGAAGTTAGTGAACCAGGAGTAAAGCGAAATGGATACTATATCTTTACGCAAGAACTGAATGCAAATGAATCTAAACTGGGTGTTCCAGTGGCTGTATTTACGATAACAAATATTATCGTGCATAAGGGAGACATTGTTACTATTCATTTCTACAATACTGGAGATGATGTTGACGACAGACATACATTTACCATGCAATCGCCGTACAAGATGAATCACGATCTCGCCGGTGGAGAGAATAAAACATTTAGTTTCAAGGCTGATACAGTCGGAGGCTTTACCTATTACTGTACATACGATCTACCCAGTATGATTGGGCACGTAGAAGTCTTCCATAATTATTAGAAAGAGAAAGTCATCATATGATGAACTAACTTTACATAATTTCAAGCGCTATTATCGGTTTGAAATCACAGAAAAATTGGTGAAATTTTAAAAAAAACATATCTGGAACTCTTATGGTGGCTAAAATAATTTCATTTGTTTTTTTTCGCGAGATATTTTTTGAAAAACTTAACTGCTATAAGTTATTTAAAAGAGTGTGGAAAAGACAAGAGGAAAGTCACATGCGCATTATGATGATGATACATTAGAACGAATGAAACGTTATTACAAAATCGAAGACCATGCTGAACTGCTACGATTCATAAAGACTCACGGGCTGCAGAATGAAGATGATCGATAGAGCAGGTCACTACCGCCATTCCGCAAGTACCTAAAATTGATTAAAAGGGCTGTTTGAAAATTATGGCTAGGATTCCCCTTCTAATATAACGCGTAAACAATTTTATTTACACATTTCATCGTTTTTGAGCACAGGATTGATCAGTAGGGTATTAGGACGGTACTGCATGACATCATCTCGAAAAATAACAAACTTACTTCAAGTCATTGTATGGTTATCAGCCCACGATAGGAATTTGCGCATCTGAATACCTAGATACAACAAAGTATTTGCAATACTACCACTCAGTCAAGAGTGAAGTAAATATGAGGAGTAATACAGAAAAATCAATGCCTGATACTCATTTACAATTCAAAATAGTTAAGCTCATCTTGGACAGTAAAACCGAAGATGCTCTTGAACTACTTTCTTCGTTTTATAATATCTCGCCACCCGGCATTAAAGTTGGTACGATCAAAGGAAGGCGAAAGACCGTATATGCTGTCTATGTACACAAGGAGAGAAGAATATATGCATTAAATTCTGACGTTTTCTATAACCCATTTATTATTTTACACGAATTTTATCATCATCTCCGTTCTCGAGGAACCGGTCATAGGGGATCCGAAAAACACGCAAATAACTATGCCAAGGAATTTCTGCATTCCTATGGGATATATGGGCATTTAAATCCCTAGACTAAGATAGAATCCATTGCCAACGTCGACGACATCGCCTCCTCTAGTCGCCCTACCCCGGGGAAGACCATACATCAACTTCATAAACTCAATAAAGAGCGACAAGACTAAGCAGGCCTATAGGAAGGCGGTCTTGCGCTTCCTAGCGAACAGTAAACTTTCCTCAGAAGAGATGCTAACTTTACCGATACTAGATATTGAGAACATGATTACTGATTACCTTACGGATTTAAAGAAGAGGGATCTCTCGTCCGGATTTGTAAGTCAGAAGTTTTCCGCCTTGAAAAAGTTTTACTTCCTGAATGAAATCAGGATTAACAAGGAGAAGATAGACAAATTCTTGGGCGAACAGAAGAAGAAGAACACCAATCGCGCCTACACACACCAAGAAATCAAGACTTTGTTGGACGTCTGTGACCTCAGGCTTAAAGTCGTTGTCCTCGTCCTAGCTTCAACCGGCATGAGGATAGGGGCAAAAGCACCATTACAAGGTAAACATTTGGAGAAGAAAGATGATTACGGAGTTTACAAATTCATAGTATACGAAAACACCAAAGACTAATACACATGCTTCTGTTCTCCAGAATGCGCTTCATACCTAGATTCTTACTTGCAGTACCGGATAAGGTCGGGTGAGAATCTAAGCAAGGACAGTTATTTTATAAGAGAACAGTTTGATGTTAATGACATCCAACAGATATGGAGGCAAGGCAAAGGTGTCAGCACCAACACTATTGTAAACCCAATTTATTCAGAAATAAGCGAAGTTTTTAGTATATTATCGTGATCTAGTATCCTATCTAGAAATATTTTCCAAACGGACTACGGATAGTATACGCAATCTGCGCCACACTCTCGCCGACCTAACTATAACGTCCAAAT
>JALZOS010000154.1 GCA_030913755.1 Thermoproteota archaeon
GTGTAAAGAGTTTACAAACAAAGATTGTGATGTGAGAACAGTAAAGAATACCTTACAATAGATTTTTATTATATCCTCCAACTAATGCGTTATCTTCACAAGAAATTTGATTTTAGGGATTTGTATCTTTTGAGTTATTCGTAAGTGTATGAACTTCAAAGCTGGTAGAAGGGAATTGTTGTGAAGATAAACATCTCGGAATCTTCAAGACTGACACTTCGGAGTCAGCTTAAGAGAGGAAGTCAAAGAAAATTGCATGATGAATCAGGAAATGAAATTAACCAACAAGACTCGGATATTATGAATGACTTAGCCCAAGGATAACATGTAAAATACTATAAGGAAACATTCTACGACATGGCCATTAAGGATGATAAACCAAAATCATAACCGTCAACCAGGCTTGAGTCATGGTTTTTTTTTGAATACTTAATATTCAGTGCTGCTAAAATTTAGTGTTGAGCAACGTTGGAGTAATACAAGACATTAGTATTGCGAAAATTCGCCGTCCCAAGAATCAATTTCGCATGAATTTAGATAATCTGAGCGAGCTGGCCGAGTCTATTAAACAACATGGCCTACTTTAGCCCATAGTAATCAGACCAATGCAACATGTTTATGAAGTTGTTGCAGGAAATCGCAGATTCGCTCATCAGTGATAAATGAGATGAAAAACAGTATTGTCTGGACAAATGTTGACCGTATTATATTGCAAGACTAACTTAAAAATCGGCCATAGCCGGTACTGCATAGATTCCCGTCGATCCTTACAGGACCTAACAAGATATCAGTTCCAATGTTGATAAAACAGCTGATGGATTTTGGGTTTAGCTCTGTTGTATGCTGAATTTCAGATACTTGCATTCCTTCTTGCTGCAGATCCTCCTGATCCTTTACAATTCTGGCTGCCACCAAATGTAAACCAATAATTTCCTTATCAGAAAATCTTTTATTCCGTTTTTATCTTGCTGTAAAACTACTCTTGGACCCTCTGGGGTTATCTTGACTAGATCTGAATAGGCACGCGTTATATCGCTTACATGATAACTTCATGAAATTTCTTTTCCCAAATCGAGTGTTGGGAACTGGTTTTTCACAAATTTAACGATAAACGTGAACCTGTTTAGAAAGTCGTGAATCACTTTTGCTTTGTTTATTGTTGAGGAGACAGATAGGTGAGTCACCAGCCCGAATAGGTTAGGCCGATTTTTTCCCATATAGGGGTCCATTCATCGGCGCGTTCCTGAGTTTTGTCTCTTACTCCGTTTTAGGATAGACACTTTATACTTTCCCCAGGCATCCTTATACAACCAACCCAATAATCCTAAAATATTGAATAAAAATTTGAAATACACCCTCCAAATATCAGTGGCTCTGATTATGGTCATGATATCAAGTTTGGCTACTGTTAGTCTATCGTTTGGTGCTTCTAAAAATATTTCTCCAACCGACGATTTTAAAAATATTCCTCCAATTATTTTACAAACTCAAAGTGGAAAGCAGTATAAATTCGATCTAGATATTCTTTTTCAAGCAGGGCACACCTCAGGAGAAGCATCTACCGCTGTAAACCACCTCGCACGTGGAGATATAGTAAGATTGAAAAGTGGTGAACAGATTTCGATCACTTATGGCAGTCCCTTCGGTTTTAACGATTTCGTTAAAGGCAGTCTGTTGAAAGGTCATGTCACTGCTCATGAAAGATTGAGTCCGAATGTGCAAGTAACTGGCAAGGAGATTGTATTTTTACAAGACTTCGCACCCCAAGAAAGTTCAGATGCACAAATCCCAACCACGGCAAGGACAGGTGTTTATAATTTAATAATATTAATTACCTATAATGAAGAAACTCGTGGCTATTACATAACAAACGTTATCGTAACTTGATGTTTTTGGTTTGTTCATTGAAAAGCATGAATATGCAGTAAAGGTATTTTTTTAACTTTCTTTACATTCTTCAACGACGTCAATTTATTCAATCTTTTAGCATCAGACGATAACTGGTTGATAAAGTGGAAATGAAAAAAATGGCATCATCTGAGGTACAGCACACAATATTAAATGTCATTAAAGATGAGAAATCTTTAAAATTGTTTAATGCAATAGCAAGGATAGGAGGAAAGAGCAAAAACATTTCCCCAGAACTTGATTTGTCGCATAAGGAATACTATACAAGACTTTCCAAACTTATCACGGCAGGTCTTGTCAAACGGAATGGTGGAAAATACACGCTCACGGCGCTGGGAACTATTGTTTATGAAACGCAGTTGATACTTCGAAAAGCAGTTGCTATCTATTGGAAACTAAACGCAATAGATGCAATTGAATCGTCTGGACAAATTGGAGAGCAGGAGCGAGTCAAACTAATCAAAACAATTGTAAATGATGAAGACATTGAAAGGGTTTTATTAAAAACGTGACGGCTGGTTTGAAATAAGGATCAGTGATCGTAATCTTTCTTGTTTCTTCATTATCGGTTCAAATTATCTTATCTGGGATCTTCTGTTTCATTTTTGCCTCATATGGACCGTTAATAGTAACTAGCCTCTTTTTAATATATAATAGCTAATGTGACTATTCTCGTTGTTAGTGCTGCGGATTATTCAGCGATAATCGGATTAACCATACTCTTGACGACGTTTGCATATCTGTTTACCCATAGTAGTAAATAGTAAGGGTCCAAGATAAGACTCGAATTCGCTTTAAGACAAATGCAGGAAATTAGTTAGTGAGAGAACGCTGACTATTCTTATTTATAGGGAAACGGATTACGCGCATTTACGCGCCGCGTTCTAGTTAAAAGCCTCATACACATACACACATACTCTCCCTCTGCTCTCAGTGGGTTATTCATTATATCTACAAATCATTGTTTCTGAATCATGCAACGTGTTACCTATCACAATACACTTAAAGAGTTACAAATAAGGCTATTAGACGAAATTGAAGACTTGCAGAATAAACAAAAGTTCCAACATTCTACTACGTTTAACCGTTCTATTCAAAATAAAATAGCACTTGTGAAACAAATTTTACTCCTTACGGAACGATATCCCAAAATGGCTGTAAAGGAATTATTGTATCTAATTGATTGTAGAATCGAAGGCGAAAAAATCCTCCTTTCTAATTGTAGGACAACAGATGTGAGCCAAATACATCATGAAAATTGCGATAATATAGAACGGATTCGATATATCGTCAGGAAGGCTGGTAAAGTATAATGGGAAGATTAACCCCATCGTTTAGAATAACATACGCAGAGATCATGGAGGAGTTACGAACAGAAATGCGGGGATGTTTTGTCGATCTCGATCACAAGATAGCCTTTAATTTGCTTTACAAATAAGCCTAGCGTCCTGAAGATGCGGCCATGGGTAACTCGACTTTGCCAACAGTTCTTGATAAACTATGTATGGTTGCCAACATCAACACAAGAAAACTAATCGGTGAATTATCTGATGAGATAAAAATAAGGAGCACGAGACTTGAAGGAGTTGCGGAAAGAATAAAATTCTTGAAGAGAAGGCCGACATGTTAGACTCCAGAATTAAAAAATTCGGTTTCAAGGACGAATAGTATAATACCTAAAACTGAGTGCTGCTAAAAAAGTATGTGTCATTCGGTGGAAGTTGATAAATATGAAAATAAAAAGAACCAGATCAATACTAGAATGTATACCGGTAACAGAAGAACAACTCCTATACTTTCATAAGTTAATGGCGTCTAACAAGGCTCCTTATGTTAAGAACTGGCTTTGAAGAAATTAGTAGGTGGGGGATGTTCTGGTTGTTGAGGTCTGCCACCGTACATTGCGAGGTAGGATACTCATGGTGCTACCCTCATCGAAAGATATTGTGAAAAGTGTTTAGAATCAGAACGGTTTGCAG
>JALZOS010000169.1 GCA_030913755.1 Thermoproteota archaeon
TTTTGCTGTATTTTTTGGAGTACTATTCTTGGCACTTGCAATATTATTTGGTCATAATAATGATGGAAGTCCGAGTGAATTAACACCTGTAGTTTTTAAAAACAATCCATTTTTGGGGCAGAAGCTACAATTCGACCCGTTTCAATGCTTTGATAAACTTTTCAGTCAGCTTCAGTCAGGTAGCTTAGGTTTTGATAAGCTTCAACAAGGGATTGAAGATTGTACAAAGCAAATTTTTGCCTATGGTGGTAATAGTAGCATAATTCCCGACCAACCACTGCAAGGTGGTCAAGAACTAAGATATGCTTAGTAATTTCATTCCTTGTTATGCCGTGCTCTTTAAATACATTTAAAAGGTGTCGTTATTTTAGCGACTCAAAGTTACAATTACTTGAAATATCTAAAGATTACACATCGTGTTTTCTTGTTCAAGTTTGAAAAAGACTGGTTCTAAAGCATAACCAAGTACTGGGAACAAGACTGTTTGGATAAAACCATATCGTTTTTTGGCACTTGAAAAGTCTATATATTATTGATTAAAATTTTCTGTGGAAGTAGGGATCTACTTAGCGATTTCACATTTCTTTTGATTGATCCCTAAAAAGCTCAGAATTTACTGAAATACTTTACCAACATTGGGAAACGTTATGCAATTAGCGGTGACCAGTATCTGGTTTCTCTCTACCTGTATGTGCCTTTTTACTATGAGTTAACATTCTTTCCTTGTCTTGAAACGTCATGGAACAATTCTTGCATTTAAAAACATTGTCTTTTTCACCTTTTTTGAAGAAATTTAAACTTATCCTCATGTGCATAATACAAAACTGTGGGTATCATTAAGCTTCCGATTGGTTGTATTATGTATGCACGCATTCAAATCTTGATATACTGAGGGATTTCAGGCAATAGGCTTTATTTGAATGGGCTTTGAGACTGAGGTGTCGTTCACATTATATGCTCTGTTGCTATGTTCTCCCTCTCCTCAATTTTTTGCAATGTCGTTTTCCTTTTTTTTCTGCTACATTGGTTTATGCTACTATTGTCAAAAAAATATCTCGGCTAATAACTCAATGTGCGGTGGGAAATTCGACCTGTATCATGATATCCACATGGAAACTTTATTGCTAAATACAGTCGTCCTTTGAAGAGCATCTATTTCAATTTCAATCGAATGAAATGATTTGTCGTTGTGATCTGTGTCGATTGTTTTAGTCGATGACGAAATTCTGTTAGCGAGTTCCTCGTTCTGAGAGTTATCGTTAAGGTTAGAGTTATCGTTAAGGTTAGACCTCTCTTTGTTCTCCCATACTATTCCCGCAAACTTTGACTCCTTATCATTATTCGACTCTGAGTTCTTAATTTCTTGGATCTTGCCAAAATTCTTCCCAACATTCTTAATAACCTCCTTTACCCCGTTTTTTAGATCCAACTGATCTATCTTGGAGTTCATGGAATAATCAATCCAGCTTTCGTATTTAATAAACTGGGGTGAAAAACATTGCTCATCTGTAATAATGAAATCAAATTAATCCCGTTTATGTTCATTTTAGTAGGATAAAAAATCAAGTACAAGTGTTAAATTATACCTATGAAATAGTGCGTAAAGTATCGGATCAATAGATGTCTCCAGTCATGTTGAGATTTTGACTGATCGAATTTGTGTAGTTGAAGTTGAAATCATTCGTACCACAATTATTTCAATAGATTGCAATTACAGATGACAATTCGAACAGCTAAACACAGAAGCAGAATTAGGGCGTAATTGAAGTTAGGTTGATAAACTGCTATCCTATTAGTAATGGATAAGCTATAAGTAAGTTGTTATTCGTAATAAATCCCGTGAAAGATTCTTCACATCACCATACTGATTCAATAGAACGGATTAGATCGGAGGTTATGGTTTGCAGATTATGTAAGCTTTGTCAAACGAGAACAAAGGCAGTACCCGGTGAAGGGTCGACATCAGCAAGAATAATGTTTGTTGGAGAAGCCCCAGGAAGAAACGAAGACATGGAAGGAAGACCATTCGTGGGTTCAGCTGGCAAGATCTTGGAAGATGTGTTGCAAAAATTTGGTTTCAGTAGGGCTGAAGTTTTTATAACAAATGTTGTGAAGTGTAGACCACTAGGAAATAGAATACCCGATGGTGAGGAACGGTCCGCCTGCAGAGATTATCTTGACAGGGAGATTTCAGTTATTTGTCCTGAAATAATTTGTATACTAGGCCGGACCGCTTTCGAATCCATATTAGGTGGAAAATCAATCATGTCTAGTAGAGGCAAATTTATTGTACGAGGGGCAAGAAAATATTTCCTCACAATACATCCTGCAGCTACAATCTACAACTCAAAACTCCGTTCTGTATTTGAAAATGATATTAAGTTTCTTAGTCAAGAATATGAAAAGATATGCTCTCAAAATCCATCTTTACTTACTGACTTTATGTAGTAAAAGATTATATTTTTCTCAGCTAGTACATAAACAATATTCAAGCATAGTAACGTTATTTGATGAAAACTCGTTGTAACCATTTGTTTAAACTGAATAGACGTTAAACTATTAGGAGACCACTACACTTTATCATCGCAGGGCATCACACAATCTTGTTTTTTAGTTACTGTTCTATTTTCTTGTGATTTATCAAGCAGAATAATATAACTTCGAATACAATCTTCAAACTAGTGTTACGAAGTGAAGCTTCAAGCTCTTTATACCTCTGTTTTGAGATAAGACCTTTACAAGTTCTCTAATTTTCTTGATCTGACCCTTGACCATTATGGTCTCTAGGCAGTTATGATGATCTAAGTGGACGTGTGTAGACGCGCTAATAATGTCAGCATACTCGTGCTGCGCATGTATAGATTCCCGGTCTTGATTGTATGTGTGATTATCATACAACATAAAGACCGCTCCTGCTCCTGATTGGTTTTCAGCTCCTTTCCACTCATTTTCATCCACAAATGCATGTAACGCAGCCTGTATGGCCTTTGATCTATCCGAAAAACCCGCTTGAACCATCGATTTGTCAAACTGTTTCAGCAATTTTGGCGCAAGCGACATGCTGATTCTTGTTGCCCGATTCTTGCGATGTTTATGATCATCTCTATTTGTAGGTTTCAAAGCAATATAGTGTTAAGACTGGCAAGCAATCTCTAGATATTAATTGATTTCCTTTGGACTGAATTAATCATTCGGATGCAACTTTCTAACAAATGGTAGACGCCTTCAAGGTTTGAATAGTTTCTATCTTCTGGAAATGCACAGGAACGCAGCAAGTCCGCAAGTTTGGCCAAGTTGATCAAAAAAGATAAAGTGCTGTCGCATTAACTTATACTTGATTTCAGGTCCAGCAAGATACAATGTAAGCCAGAAAAATATAACTAGCATTGTGTTGTTCCGGAAAGGTCATTCCATGTATCTTAACAAATCAAATGATTTCACACCTCTAAGACCGTATAAAAATCTTATATTGTAAAAATTGGAAGGTTGTGGCGTATAGAGATCATTTACATATCTCGAAAAGGCTTGTCCTCGTCTATCTGTCTATTATTAAGGATTTTCCATGCGGTTGTTAAACATTTCTGTGTATCAATTGATGCAACGTCCTTTCGTTTATGCACTATATCATTGCATTTCGTCCTCAACTCATTAAGTGTATCTGGCGTAGCATTGTTTATCATATTCAGAGCTGCAAACATTTCAATCAAATGGTATGCTGTCCAATTATTGTAATTGGTTAAACTTTCCTTAGCCTTTTTGGTTCTATCCAATCCTTCAACATATTTCTCCCAGATTTTCGCAAGAAATGTTTCTATCATCATCCATGCGTAAAGAAATGATGCATTTAGCTCATCCCGATGATATAGAGTGAAACCATCTGATAGTAATAATACATCCCTGTGAATATCGATATTGTCGTAGAAATTATTTGCTGAACGTATTGTATTCTCGAAAACAGAGAGAGTGTAATCTGTTTTCTCGGATAAATTCTCCATTCATGCGATTCGTCCAGCGGACTTCTCTTAAACTGTATATAATTTCTCAAATTATCACCCCTACTCCCATCAACCTTTAGCATATTAGACCTGAATGTAGAACATTCAACTAAGAGATTTGAAGGTTGCATGGGATTCGTCAGTTTATGGATACTACGCAATTATTTAAAGACAGAAAAATTTATAACTATTTACAGGTTGGTTTTGGACTTTGATATTTATGAAACTGGCAAAGGGGTGGTGAACGAGAACCCCAATGCCAGTTCTGTTAGACGATTCGTTGTAATATTATTGGACAGTATAAAATTTAAAAGTTGGAGTTGATATGGCTAGCTCTCCATACATCAGCTGTGAAAGACGACTTGTATAACCGATTTAATCATAAATTTAATTTAAATCTAGTGACTATTTTCAGGAATGTGAATCAAAAACTGGGGGTCCTCTGTAAAAGAGTACGAATAACGGTGTAACCCCCAGCTCCTACGACTTAATCATATTAGGAGCTAGAAAATATAAAAAGTTTTTTGCACAATAAATACTAGCAGCGAGAAACTAAGATAAATTAACAAAGTTAAGGAATGAACAAAAACTTCGATGCTAGACGATGGATTTACTGTCGTCACGTGTACATTCCGGATTGGAGGCTTCTTAGTGCACTTCTTCCTCCAATCCGTTTATTCATCTAATTAGCTTTCACAACCAACACCATCGTTATCACGGTCAAATCCTGCGGATCAGATCCCGAAACTGTAAATCTCTTTTGTGAAATGTCAGGTTCCAATTAAAAATAAACTGAACTCTCGATTGGGAAAAAGATATACCAGGAGAGTTAATCTGTTCTAAGTGCAACGAACAAAATATGAGATGAATGCTAATTTTTGCAGTTTCCATATTGCGAAGATAGAATTAGTTCAAAAAGTTGAAAAATGCATTTGCTATCAAAAGGTGAATACAAGCCCACAAAATTCCCAGTCCTCGATTCTCCAGTATTCGAATGAGTCAAAGTTATGATAAATACACTAGTCTGAATGTATTAGCAAATAATCAAATAGATTCACTAGATTTTACTTTCTTGAGGTGCATTGCTTGTTGTATTTCGTTGTATTTACATTGAGTGATTTACTGAAGATTGCCTCTGGGTAATTATCTTCTTTGATCCATGAACCCAAGTTTTAGTATCCCTATTGTTGCTTATTGTCGAAATTCCCATTGTCTGGTATAAAGTCCATACTAAAGTCCCAGAGTTTTGCTATATCTTCTTTTTCTTCCCTGCTGAGCTTCTTTGTCGTATTATAGCTAAAGCGCTCATGCTACATAAAGATTAGTAAGCTGGTACAGTAGCTCTGTTCTTGAAAATTTTCGCCGTAGAATCGGCGCTTGCTAATTACAATTAATTTCTTAAATTAGGTTTTTTAGTGTTAATTCTTTCAAGAGTAACAACAACTTTAATGAATTAGAGGATGTAATATAGAGTACTTGAAACTAGGATTTTTCAATTGGAAGCACAAGGCGGAGGAGAAAGAGGATAACAAGCCATTCAAATGCAAGCGTTGTGGTACTACATTTGAAGGTAAAGAAAAGTTAAAGAGACATAACGAAAAGGCTCATAGTGGGAAGGTCAAATAGTATATTTTGCTATCCTCCCTCATGATTGAAGCACCTGGGCTCATAGCCTTAGCTGATCTGAGGAAGATACTTTTATACATGAGATTAGTGGCAAGGTAAATCCTTCAACTCATCTTTCATACCCCCTCTTGATCCCATATCCAGAAGGGTTTATTCCTAAGCATTTCAAATGCTTGATAATGCGCAGGACTTAGTTTTCTTGTTTAGGGATGTTCTCAGGTCATTGAATGTCACTATTTGTTACCT
>JALZOS010000174.1 GCA_030913755.1 Thermoproteota archaeon
CACTTGGATGGGCCTGTCGCCTGTGTTAGTTACTTTTATTTTCAGCGCTTTTCTTCCCACATTAGCGACTATAGGCTCCTTAGACAAAAAATATTCTCCGGGAATCATTTGTTATAGTCCATAATTCAAATTATCGGGTTATGAACGGTTACGAGTTTGGTACCATCCTCAAAAGTAGCTTCTACCTGTACACTTTGTATTAGTTCCGGAACACCTGGCAATACGTCATCCCTGCGTAGGACAAGCCGTCCAGATTTCATAAGTTCTGAAACAGACTTACCATCACGAGCACCCTCAAGAATATGATCAGCTATCAATGCCACCGATTCAACATAATTAAGTTTTAAGCCTCTTGTCCTTCTTTTACGGGCAAGTTCTGCAGTCATGAAAATGTACAATTTATCCATATCTCGTGGAGCGAGCATCAATCTAAGTTCAAAATTTATTATAAATTGTTGTATTTATAATTGATCTCGATAATATAGATATATATTCCTTAATCTCCACTTAGGGTGCCGATATACTTCAAAATCTGTTCTTATGAAGAAGATCATTATAGTCTATTAAATTGTAATGGGATACCTAAAGATCAATTGAACATCATTTAATCATTCGTATATTACGAACTTAGTAGGTGTGATATAAATATACTTATGAACTACATATTATAGTTAATAATGGACAAAAAACCATCGGAATCGTCTGGTGTGACATTAAGAATAGATTGTCTAGATTACTTAACTTAATTATCGGAATGTAACGATGCTCTAGTATGTTGGTGTGATAATGCAAAATAGACAATTATTTGGTGATGGCGTAAGAAGGAGCTCTGGCGGGGAGGCTAGAAGATTCAATCTGCTTGCTGCGAGATTGATCGCAGATCTTGTCAAAGGCTTATTGGGTCCTTGTGGGCTTGAAAAAATGTTCATCGACATTCTTGGAGAAGCTACTGTTACCAAAAACGGCGCGACTTTTTTAAGAAAAATTGATGTTGAACATCCGGCTGCCAATTTATTAATTGAAGCATCTAATGCAGTTGATAACGCTGTGGGCGATGGTACCACCTCAGTCGTGGTTTTAGCTGGGGCACTTGTTGAAAAGGCAGAAGAATTACTCGATATGGGTATATCTCCCACGATAATTTCAGATGGATATCTTAATGCGTTAGACATAGCAATTGAAATTCTTAGAACGAATTCTGTAGAATCAAATAATTCAGATAGAAAGGTTATGGAATACCTTGCTGAAACATCTCTAAAGTCAAAGGCGATCTCTCACATTGCTGGAGACATAAAGATAGCTAGACTCATTGTTAATGCAATATGCAAAATTGCTAATTTCTCAAACAATTACGTCGAATTAGATGACATAAAGATTGAAGAAAAAATAGGAAATATTTCTGAAACTCAGCTTATTAATGGAATTGTAATTGACAAGACGATAGATGATTCTGCTATGCCACGTATGATTGAAAATGCGTGCATATTACTTATTGACACGGATCTTGAAGATGAAAGGACAAAGACTGACGCCGAAATCAGGATTTCATCCCCAGCTGACTATAGACTATTCCTTGATCGCAGGACTCACAATATACTTGAAAAGGTTCAAAATGTGATCGACTCTGGAGCGAATGTTGTGTTTTCACGAGGAGGTATAGATTCCCTAGCCCAAAATTACTTTGCCAAAAAGGGGATACTAACTGTTCGTAGGGTCAAGGAAAATGATTTAATATGGCTTGAAAAAGCGACAAGTGCCAAGATCACAAGAGATCTTGACAGGATAAGTAGCGATGATATGGGATATGCTGAAAAGGTTTACGAGAAGCTTGTTGGGGACGATAGAATGGTTTTTGTTGATGGATGTAAGAATCCGGCATCAGTCACATTGCTTTTGCGCGCAAGTTCAAAAAAAATACTCGACGAATTTCATCGTTCAGTACTCAACTGTTTACATGTCTTGAGGGATTTTGTGGGTTTGCCAAGGATCGTCGGAGGAGGAGGTGCAGTGGAAGCGATAATTGCTCATTTAATCAAGAAGAGATCATATCTTATCTCTGGTAAAGAGCAAATTGTTGTTCAGAAATTTGCTGAAGCAGTTGAAGAGATCCCGCTCACTATTGCGAGAAATGCAGGAATGGATAGAATAGATACGGCAACAGAGCTGCGTAACAGGGTCTCTTCTCAATTTATTCTCCAAAATGAAAAACGAGGAAAAAGGAATCATGCACGCAAGAATAATGATAATCACTCTTGGTACGGTGTCAATGCCATCGAAAGAAAGATAGACAAAATGATGTCTCTGGGTGTAATGGAACCTTTGATGGTTAAAGAGCAGGTTTTTTTTACCGCAGTCGAGGTAATCAATCTTCTAATCCGCGTAGATGATGTCTTGATGGCAAAACCAGTGATGGATACTCATACGCATACACATGTTGATGGTACAGTACATTCACACAAAGATGGGAATAAAGCTCATGATCATTTCGACAGGCTAGGAAAACAACAACGCCCTATGCATCATTACTATTAATTTGAATTACATTGGTATAAATCCTTGTAGGTATAATCACCCAAGGCCCTTCAATCTACAAGAATGATACATCAATCCATTTTTGATTAAATCCATGATAAAAGAAAAAGCTGATCGTTTTGCAGACGCAAGATTAAGACACCTATTAAGTCTTATGGAAGACACCTTATCATAGATGATAATTGTTCCGATCAAAAGAATGATAAATCCAGCAATATATTTTAGAGCCATTAAATTTGACATAACGTTTAGTCTAAATAAAATTACAACCATTAGTGCGCCACTACCAGGAATTTCGTAACATTCCAACTATGATTGATCTGTGTCGATGATTTTGTTCTCCTTCATGAGAATGATAGTATGTACGAACTATTATTCTTCCAATATGAGTATGTGGATCGGAATGACGAGATTTATAATGAAGAGTAACTTCAAAAAAGTGCGATGATCGCAATCATCAAATCTACTGTGAAAAGAGAAATATAATGAACAACACTCCACGTTCTACCCAATACAGAGGCATTATGCAGGCAGGAGCAGTTTTGCCAATATTCGTTTCAATGGACTGAAATGTAACAAAAGGGTATCGAGCATTTCCGGTCCCCATCATATCTTTCTTCGTGCTATTGAGATGGAAG
>JALZOS010000175.1 GCA_030913755.1 Thermoproteota archaeon
CGGTTAAATATTGGGGACCAAATTCGTCTAGCAACAAGAATGGATCGATATGGCTAAGCGAGGGAGTCGGAAAAGATCTATTCACTGTGATCCCTTCTCCTTCTGCAGTCTCTATGCTTGTTATGACGTTATCTACTGAGCGATCTTGTTGAATGATATCGCTTTTATCGCTACTGCGAGCAGTCTTATCGTATTCCACTTTTGAATTAGTTATTATTTTTGATACATCCTACATATACAACATTTAGGTATTTAACTGCAGTAGTAATTACTTACTAAGTTGGTAATATTTACCTTACTTGATACTGTTTAGATTACTAAGGAAGAAAGCCATAACTACCATGCTTAACTAGAGCCTGCATTAATAAGACCATATATCTGCAAAGGGAGATGCAAAATGTATTCACATTGGAGATGGGAACGAAAAAAACAAAGGGAAATACAAATGGTTATGAAGAATGCAAAAAATGGAGCTTCATGGGTTCACCTTCGACTTTGTCTAACATGCGGACATGTTGGATGCTGCGATTCTTCTGTAAATAAACATGGAACCAAGCATTTCAAGAGAACGAGTCATCCAATTATAAAATCCTATGAACTTGGTGAAAAATGGAAACGGTGTTATGTAGACAAAGTTTTTATTAAATAACGGGAATTAGCATTCAGAAGAAAAACAAAGAAAGATGTATTTGCGATGAATTCAAGCCAAAATGATGATGTTAATGACAAACTGATGAAACCGAAAATTCTGCCACTTACGAATGGTCCATTTTACCTGCTAATGGATATGAAACCCAAAGTGGTTGATAATCTTCAAAATTTTAAGGGGGAATCATTGTCAACAACCGCAGGTATCGCGTTATGTCGTTGTGGGGCATCGAAGAACAAACCATTTTGTGACGGTACGCATAGTATAATTGGATTTTCCACTGTAAACAAGACTCTGAACGAGAATGATCACAACAAAGTAGTCAAAGATAAGAAACGTGACTATATTGGAAAAGAAATTACAATCCATGATAATAGAAAGATTTGTTCTCATGCGGCCGATTGTATCAATAATCTGCCTTCGGTCTTCAAACTAGGTAGTAAGCCGTGGATTGATCCTGATGGAGCTAAAACTGAGCACATAATTAACGTTGTGCAGAAGTGTCCCTCCGGTGGCCTCAGCTTTTCCATCGATGGTATTGAATATAGAAATCTGCCGGGGGAAGGAGATCCAATGGTAACAGTTGCAAAAATGGCCCTTATCATATTACTGGGGGAATAGAATTGATGAGAGAGAGCATAAGGTTTGGAGAAGGGGCATCATTAGAACATTATACTCTATGTCGTTGTGGAGCGTCTAATAATAAACCATTTTGTGATGGAGAGCATAGAAGAATAAACTTCAAGGACGAATAATAAAAAACATCTCTGGGTATAATATTTCATTCGGATTACAAGGTCGTTGGCATTTTGAAGTTTCTCTAACTGCTGCTGTACATCTTCAGAAACCGTCTCCTTGTACTATAGTCCTAATTTATCTTTGATCTTGCTTGTGATGTTCTTATTTCGTGTTTTTGTCCATAATATTTCCATTTATCTACCCAGTTACTAAGTTGATTTAAAATAATCTCCAGTTCTTTTGTCCTTGAGGTTAGACTATATTCTACTCGGGTTGGAATTTCTGGATATATTTTTTTAGTTATTAAACCTTCCCGTTCTAGTCCTAATAGTCGATCAGACAAAACTGTACTACTTATTCCAGGCAACAATCTTTTCAGTTCATTGAATCTTATTCTTCCATTTGTACTTAAATTTCTTAAAATATGTAATGACCACCGTTTTCCTAGCACCATCCATATATCCGCTACCTCACATTTTTCATCTTTCATTTATTATCCTGCAAGTAATATATTACTACCAGATATTAAAATGTAATCACTTTCAAATCCAAGCATCAAAGGCTTTTTGCCAAATATAATTCAAATGCATAGTTATCTCAAAGAATTTTATGGTGTCTAATAAAATATGCCACATTAATCATAAGAATCCATTATAGTCTATCGTAGGTTCCTATCGAAATATCCTGAGTTCGAAGTCAAACTCAGGTGAGATTACATATACTAGTGTATTGCATCCCACCGGACCCGATATAAAATTTACAATAGATAAACTAAAGTCTTGTAAATATTGGAATACACTCCTTTTAACCATATTTGAATTGATATCTACAGCCTAAACTGTTCCACTATTCCAGCTTTGATAGGAACCACAATTAGCGTGTTTCAGATAAAGGTGCTACAATCGTAGATATGCTACATTACAAAGCTGTCGTCAAGTAACACGCGATTTCTAGAGTAGTCTACGTCAACGGATATTATGACTGGGGTCGATTTTGACTTAATTGCTTCTTCCAGTACCTTGGAGAATTCTTTAGTTGATTTGATATTGTATCCTATTGCTCCAAAACTCTCTGCAAGTTTAGCAAAATTGGGATTATTAAATTTGGTAAAGGCACTTCTACCAAATTTATGTATCTGTTTGAAAGATATCATCCCGTAATCATAATCGCACCAAATAATTACTATTAGCGGTAAACATAATCTTACTGCAGTTTCAAGTTCTTGAATATTCATCAAAAATCCACCGTCACCGCACATTGCGACAATTTTTTGATTTGGATTTACAAGTTGTGCTGCTATAGCTGCTGGCAGCGCAAATCCCATTGAACAAAAGCCATTGGGAATTATACACGTATTTGGAGTAAAGGTATTGTATATTTTTGCTATCCAAAGTTTATGCGCTCCAACATCAGATATAACCATATCAGTTTCGTCAAGTGCGTTTCTTACGTCAAGTATTAATTTTTCAGGCTTTATTGGATAAGACAAGTCATTCTTGTACCTTTCTAATCTCCAAATTATTTCGTTTTTGATTGTCTTAAATAGCTCTGGGGGATCGACATGTGTAATTATCCATGAGCTTTTTTCTTCTTGTTTTGTAATTCTTTCTATTTCTTCCAAGACGGCACCCATAGTATATTCAATATCCGCAGCGATCTCTATGGTTGGAGGATAGTACGTATCAGATTCAGCCGGTGTAAAATCAATGTGAATAATTTTTTTATCTAAGTCACCGTTCCAATGCTTGGGACTATATTCAACAAGATCGTACCCTATTGCGATTACCAAATCAGCTTCTTTCATAGCGATTAAAGCATGATCTGCTTCACTTATTCCGATAGTATGAAGATGGCGGTCAGACTTGTCTGAGATAACTCCTTTAGCCATGAATGTATTCATTGAGCATATTCCTGTCTTCTCTACAAATTTTCTTACAGACGAACTTGCTCTACCTCTTATACATCCATTTCCAACCAAGAGTATGGGCTTTTTTGACGCTAGCAACAGATTGGCTGCTTTTTCTATTAGGTCTTTATTTGGTCTCGATCTAAGTACTTGCTGAGTCTTTATAGGTTTTATATCAGATTCCATTTTTGCTATGTCTTGTGGTAGTTCAATATGCACTGCACCAGCTTTCTCTTCCAATGCTATTTTGAATGCTCTTCTAACAATTTCTGGAATACTATCTGCGTTCCGTACTGACCACCTCCACTTTGTTATCGGTTTGAACATAGTTACAGCATCCATGTTTTGATGCGCCTCTTTATGCAAAAAATCGGTGTCAGTTTGACCCGTTATTGCTAATATTGGAGACCTGTCCATATTTGCATTAGCTACTCCGGTAGTAAGATTTGTTGCGCCCGGTCCCAATGTGGAAAGGCATATACCCACTTTTTGTGTCAACCTGCCGTACATATCGGCCATAAAGGCAGCCCCTTGTTCATGCCTTACTAAAATGAATTTGATTCTTGAATCTAACAAAGACATCATTAAATCACTAGTTTCTTCACCTGGTATGCCGAAAATGTATTCAACACCTTCGGCCTCCAAACATCTTATAAACAAGTCTGATGCCTTCATCACAGTTTATTGACTACCTATTGTCCGCTACATTCTATTATATGTACCCGTGTATTTGCCCTTTCAGAATGATCCCCTAAGAAAGAACGAGTGTGGAATATCCTGACTCATTTGTGTTTCTACTTGGTTACATGTGAGTATACTTTCACCTGCCATACAGACTGACTGAAGGTGTAGATAGCTCACACGCTGGCAATAAGGTACCAATCTGTCCCCGACTACAGCACCATAAATAGAAGAGTCAACAGATTGGATATTAAAGTAAAATGAAAGTATAGGAAGTGATGCTATAGTGATAGCCATTGACAGTACTGGAATAAAGGTATCAAATAGAGGTGAATGGATACGACACAAGTGGCATGTCAGTAGAGGGTATTTGAAAACCCTTTGAATTGTAAGGAGATGAAAAAACCCTAGTTGCAAGAGAATAGTAAGAAATTTTTATTAGGCAATTAAAATGACAAAGTTTCGTGGATGTCAACCTTGGTTTTAATTCAAAATTCACGGATTATATATCATAAAAACAACTAATGGTATGAACAAAATGAAACAGGATGCTATCTTGCATTTCTATAGGATACTGGAAAATTCCCTTCATGAAAGCGATATATCCAAAATAAATGAAGGAGATATCGATGCCTGGTCGCAATCGTTCAAAAAAGTTGTAAGAGAAAGTAAAGAACAGGGCGGTAAGGGAGTATTTGTCCCATTTTTAATGTGGAAGTTGGGTGAGATAAGTCCTGTTGAGGCGAACAATTACTTAGATAAGAGAAAACAGGATGAATGCCTTGTTAGTTATGATCATAACAACGTTGAATATGTAATCTGGGTGATGGCTTTAATGTTTATGTCATGGTCTATTACAAATCTTAAACGAAAAACGCAAAATGGACATTGTCAGAACGTCAATCATTCACATGGTGATACGAATCCCAGACTTTGTCAAGAGGGAACAAAATTTCATCAAGAATTTTACAA
>JALZOS010000181.1 GCA_030913755.1 Thermoproteota archaeon
CTGTTCCAGAGTGGTATTTAACAGGTCTTTACGCATTCCTTCGGAGTGCATATGACAAATTTACTACGGGAGTAGCTTGGCCGGGCTTATTCATTTTTTCATTACTGATAATACCGTTTATCGATCGATACAAGAAGTTTTCTTGGAAAGATCGCCCAATTATAACAGCAATAGGCATAACAGGTTTGGCACAGATCATAGTCACTACTTATTGGGGGTTTTATATAGATCCAGATAGAACTAAGTCGCTACTGGAACGATTAGTCATTGATCCAGTTTTTCTATATTTGGTAATGATTCTCTTAGTTCCTCTCTCCTTTGGATTTACGTATATGATGATCAAGTTGGCGAAGAATGCAGAAGCTAATGCCAAGCTACAGCCTAAGAAAGGCGGAAGCGGAAAGAGTTCGATTAATCTCCCTCAAAGATGGATTTTTGGTGTGCTCATAGCGCTGATTGCATTCCAAGTGTATCTTAATATCGCCGCGTATTATGCGGTTATAAACGGGATGAAGAACTATTCGTTGTTTATTGTTGGCATAATGATGCTTGTTTTTGCAGGCATGTTCCATATATTCAGACATGGCAGATCCATGGAAAAAGCTCCTCCGCCAAAGCCCGCTGTGCCTGCAACTCCTTTGAAATCTAAGCCTTCGTCTGCTGTTGCCACTATTCCTTCAAAGCCTGCCTTGACTCCCCCAGGAGAGGTACTGAAACCTACGCCTGCAATCTCTAATCAGGGAGAAAAACCAGTAGCCCCTCCGCCGGTAGCAAAAGGTGGTCCTAGTTCTCCACAGTCAAGCAGCTCAACACAAAAATCAGTGGACACCAAGAGTGAATCTAAAGTTAAGACTGCCGACATCTCGGAATCTAAATCGATTAGAGAATAAGACCTAAAGATAAGACTTACAGATCAATATAACGTCAATACAAGTCATGAAGTTGTTATTCTGGACCTGAAATCTCTAAAGTTATTCAGTGAATGTTTTTATATAATCGATATTGCTTGTACATCACAGTAACAACTAATGAATAATAATGCAGCTGGCATAAGTTTGTTGACTTTTATAGTAACTGTGACTGTAAGTATGTGGTATTACCAGTTCGTATACCTGCCGGAAGCGAATGCAAAACCACAGCTGCCTAAAGAGGTTTTGGAGCCAACAGAACACTTGAATGTAGCCATAGTAGAAGGCTCTGCACAGCCTTCTCAAACTAAGAACTATGAACCAAAAGTAGTAAGAGGTACAATGGGAGTATCAAACAAGATAATATGGACTAACGATGACGTAACAGCTCACACCGTAACATCAGATAATCAGTACATCGACAAAGTAAATGGGCCATTTGATTCTATTAAGACCATTGGATTAATACCACCGAAACAGACTTTTGAGTTCACATTTACAGCTGATGGAGAATATCCCTACCACTGTGAGCCTCATCCATGGATGACAGGTCAGGTTAAGATAGTAAAAAGCTTTAGCTAGACTCCAACTTTCAGAGTTAAATTTTTTCCCGTTGAGTGTGTCCAAGTGAAATTCTTGTAGCTGGTAACTAAGATATCTTCCGTGTAATTTGGGTTATTTATGAAATAACATCTGGCTATGCCTTTATCCTAATGTAATATACAAGGGTGACTGGAAGAAGTCCGAAATATTTGTGTTCTAAAAACAGCAAACCATTCAGACTCAATCCAAAGATAAATTTTTAGATTTCAGTGACCCACTAGTTCCGAACATATCTGCAAGTCTTTCACTTGATTTTAAATCGTGTATAAATACGGTTAATGTGTCACACTAATGCGCGACACATGAATATCAAAAAGAGAAGAACTATGCTACGACATACTTGCGACCATTGCTATCGGTCGTATAGTCGTCGTTGGGTATTGAAAAGACATCTCCTACAACAACACGGGTTCAGCATTTGGCCGATTCAGGGAGCACGCCGTCAGTTGCCTCCTATCAAACAGCTTTTCCGAGCGATCTGCTAGGCTTCATGGCAATGACGTCCTTCTACGATAGGACGGCAGAAAAACGAGCTGTCGACTCAGATGTTCCTTTGGATCAAATAGCGCCAAAAGCGAGGATTCTGGCATTTAACGCAATAAAACCCATCTACGAGGCCACAAAGCTAGCTCTTCAAAAACAAGCTACCTTTTTCCAAAACTGGTGGGACCTCTACGTTCCTCTTCCGAAGGTTTTAGTTTCTGACTTCTCGTGCTATCTCTGCCCCCGCTGTTTAGCAAAGGAGGCTCCGGTCCCGATTAAGGACCGGGGAGTCGATCTAACTTGTGAGGGAAGGCACCGTTGCCGAGCTGCTAGTCGTGAACTTAATAATCTTACCCTAGACCAAAAATCGAGATCGGGTGATAATATGTTCAACGACTTATATCGTAACATAGATCTATGGATTCCTGGTAAAAAGTTAATTGTCGCAAATATGATCGCTGTCCCTCATGGGAAAGACGATGATACTATACGAAAATATATACAAAAACAATATGGGATTCCCAACAAATATCATCTTGAAGATGTTCACGATTTTCAAAGATCACCTTGGATACTGAGACTTTTGCGCTACGGAAAAATAGAACCTACGCACCAGCAGTTGGACGACTTTTGTAGTTACTGCGTTGGCACCTATGCCATTCTTCGCATCCGCGTTCTGGACTCTGTCAAGTATTACACGGCATATCTAGCATCCGCAGAATCAATTGAAAACCCAAACTCCGATCGACCCAACGACCCCACTAATCCAAGTCGACCTCTACCCGCCGTTGAGAAGTCTAATTCAAGTGTGGAAGGTAGATCTCTTTTTTTCACAAAATGACATGAATTTGGATCGAGGGCACTTAATTTTCATAATCCACTGATGAATACCGTTATTGAATCGCCCAACCAAATACCGCTTAATATATTCACATCCATAATATGAGAAACCATGTATAGTACGGTCTTCGTTTAAATGCTGATTATTATATGATAAATTGCTTTCCTAAGGAAGAACCATAAACGAATTCCTTGCCTTCGTTTACCACATGCTGGAAAAGGTTTCAATATATACTAGGACCTAGTTCGTACAAAAAACTATCAAGAGTAAGAGAAAAAAAGGACATTTAAACAGTATTTACTTCTTATTTTCCATTCTTAGAACGTCTGCTTGGCCGTTATCCAGCCAGTATTTCAGTTCTTCATGTGTAGGCGTTGGGTTTTCTGGAGGAAATGTGGTTCCACAGAAAGATCACATCATTGCGGGGATAAAAAAAAGGAATAGGCCAAAGTCCAATAAAAGAAGCGAATGTTGTGAGTTAGCCGAGTTCCGGGCACCGAAATTCATAGATTCATTAACACACTTGTGATTCATCAAGAGATTCGTACAAATCACTTGGCTGCATCAAAGTATGTTAGTATTATTTTCCTCATGCTAAGTTAGTTTTCTTCAATATTTTTAAGTAAGCTATGTCACTTGTAATTTCTTTATGTTCTTGAATGATCGATACTCTGAACTTCGCATTTGAGTTATCGTTTGAAGGGACATGTAAAGTGGTGACAGTAAATTCAACTTTCCTTACGTCCGGAATATCTTGTTTTAACAAAGATAACCTCGCATAAGGGTGAATAATTTTTTTTCCGTTGAGATTAATGTATTTGAACACATCACTGGAATTCTCTATTTGGGAGTTTATTACCACACTGTCAAATCTTCCCGAATAATTTATTCTAACAACGCAATTTAGATTTTCTCCAGTTTCTACTTGTTCCTTTTCAATCTGAATCGATACGTCTTTTTGCATATTAAAAAATAGGGCTGAAGTCATAATAAATCTTCATATCTTGATATTGCTATCTGCAAATGTACTTGAACCAGAATATTAATGGGGCTGCAACCACTAATTTGAATTAATTTTGATCTTTGTGCCTTCATTTACCGAATGCAGATCAGAAAATCCAGAGATCGTTTCAAGCACGTACTTTGCATCCCTTGAAGGTGAGTAAACTGTACAGAAGAGAACAGACGTACATGGCTGAAGTTTCTTTTCTATATTTATTACACTGTTGTTCAAATCTAGCCAAATTATGTCTAGGGGAAACTTCATCTCTTTCATCCAGAATCCTTGTTTGGATGGATTATTAAACACAAACAGCATTCCTTGATTTCCAGACATATTCTCGACTCCTGAAAGTCCTTTAGAGCGTTTCTCATCAGTATCTGCAACGAATGCAGAAATATTATATCCATTTATAGTAACAGTCAAACTTTTGTATTGAGCTAATTTGTCCGAGAAATCGTTTTCCACGGGGTTGTTTTCCCCATTGTATTTTACAATATTATTGACAAGCCGATCAGAAGATACCGTTGTGGATTGATCGATTACAAGAATGATTGTTGCAATGGAGATAGCTATCAGTATGGCAAGACCAGCTGTCTTCACACTTAGTTATAAATTATCCTCACATAAAAATCACACCAAGGCTTTCATTTGTGAAACAAGATCAGAAGGTAAATAACTTTCTAGAGAAGGTACAAGTCTTGAAAGCACCCTGCATTTATGATCTATGATCCTATGGATCAGAAAATCTCGTCATCTAATCGAGCGGGTTCTTTGGAACAGGTGCCACCAGGTAGGAATGTTCAAAAACTATATACGTTTGTCTGCGATTCGGATCATACGAATATCAAAAAAAAAAATATCAATAAGAAAATTTCAAGAACAGCGGGCCTCTTTATAACTGGTACAGATACAGGCGTAGGTAAGACTCTCGTCGCGTGTGGTCTAGCATGGTTACTCCGAAGTAGACGTATAAATGTAGGCATAATGAAGCCGTTTGCTACCGGAAGTCAAATTTATAGTCAGAATTTCAAGTCGCAAGATACTGAACTCTTGGCAACGGCAGCAAATGTAAAAGATATGGACGATGACCTAAATCCAGTCTTTTTTCCAATTGCAGCGTCTCCGTTGATGGCGTCTATGATTACAAAGAATCGCATAAGTTTCAAGTCCGTACTGTATGCCTTTCAGAGAATACGGAGGAGGCATGAATTTGTTGTTGTGGAAGGCATAGGTGGTATAATGGTGCCATTGACAAACAGTTACCTCCTTGCAGACTTTGTAAAAATGATAGGCTTGCAATTAATTGTAGTATCTCGGCCGAATTTAGGATCAGTAAATCATACTCTTCTGACTGTTACCGCATGTGAGAAATATGGACTTGATATAGTTGGAATAATAATTAACCGCATGCCCTCAAAACCGGACATCGTAGAGAGTATGACTCCAGAACTCATTCGTAAATTGACTGGTATTCCAATAATAGCTGTAATACCAGAACAAGACAGCCCAAACTCTGAAACAACAGGCAGGCATATGGAAAAGTGGTTTGCAGATTATGGTGGAGTCGACCAACAGATAACCTGAGCTAAGACCGCCTGTAAGAGTGGATATAATCTGCATCTTTGCTTTTATGCGCGTTACCATTTCAATTATCTCAAAATTATGAGGCATTGCATGTTCTATAGTTGGCATCACTATCATCAGGATTTTTTACGAACAACTATATGTTAATACACTGCAACTATCTACACTCTTATTATTTCCTTTGCTGCCCTCCTTAATCGATCCATGATGGCTAATCCTAAATCCACAGAATCGATTTCTTCAGCTATTATTGCATCAATGTTGTGGTTATCCACATAGCGGAAGATCTCAAATAAATTTCTACTTATAGTTTCAAAGTCGTTACCAACGAACCAGACAATGTCTGCACTGTAGTTGTTGTTCATGTTTTTGGTCATTATGCATACGCTCTTGCTCTGTTCATTCTTCATTCTTCTTGCAAGTTCAATGATTTTATTTCTTACTCTTAGTTTCTGACCTTCTACCAGGATCACATCGGCCTTAGGTGAGTAGTGTCTATATTTCATCCCGGGAGACTTATAGTGTTTATTACTTTGCAAGAGATCGTTTTTTGGATTAAGTATGGAGGGGTGTATTGAAATTTTACCTATGGCCTCTTTTATTCTTTCAATGGGTAGGCCTCCTGGCCTTAACAATATGGGCACAGTAGAGGTCATATCAATCACAGTGGATTCTAATCCTATTCGAGTTCTGCCTCCGTCTATAATCAAATCTACTTTACCATATAGATCTTCTAGAACATGACTTGCTCGTGTAGGACTAGGTCTTCCTGAGACATTTGCTGAGGGAGCTGCAATAGGAATTCCAGCAGTCCTGATTAGCGATAACGATATGTTGTTACTCGGTATTCTTACTGCAATGGTGTCCAGGCCTCCAGTGGTAATCTCAGGTACTCTTTGTGATTTCTCGAGAACTAGCGTAAGTGGTCCCGGCCAAAATTCTCTGGCAAGCTTGTGTGCCTTTCGCGAGACATTCTTGGCAAAGGTTTGCAGGTCATCTATATGCTGGATATGTATTATCAGTGGATTATCTACAGGTCTTCCCTTAGCCAAGAAGATCTTTTTAACTGCAGAAGGGTTTAGTGCATTTGCACCCAACCCGTACACTGTTTCGGTGGGGAATACCACTAAGCCACCCTTTGATATTATGCGCGCTGCCATATCAATTTTGCATGGTTCTGGATTGTTGGAGTTTACCCTAGTAACACGCGTTAGCACCATTGATCCTAAAAAATATTGATAATTTTAGGATTGCTCTCAGTGGAGTGCAGGCGAGTTAGTCACAAGCAAGAAAAAGTCAAAACGGACAGGCCAGGCTTGGTTTCATGTTTCAGTACATCGGTGAGTACAGAACAGGGAAATAACCCTGTTCATTGTAATGCCTTGGGTATTTGGTTACTTGTTTCAACAATTAGTGGTATTTGCTCATTAGACTTGACATCTTTTCCATCATCAACTAGAAGGGTATCTGTCATCAGATTGTAGTAATGGATAAACAGTCTACCCTTTTCAGTAGCCCTGTATACTACAGCCCCTTCGTCAACATCCTGTCGAATAAAACCCTTTTTCAATAGCTCCAGCAGGTATCTGTTAATTTGCTCATAGCTTAAGTTTCCCTTGTACATGATGTGGGTTTTCTTGATGCCTGACTTACAGAGGTCCACTACATCAGCCATTATCTCGACCTTTCCTCTATTATTTTCATTCCTAATCTCAAATCTATTCATACAGTAATGTTAGTAGCTGCCAATTAATTAGGACAAGCATGGAACGTACCTTGGAACGACCGTTCCGCGCTACCAGAAAGAACAGGCACTTCTTTTCTTGAGGTGAGGCTGGTTATGAATAATTAACTTACCGAGAATAAAATAAAAAAATTCTGACTTCGGACTGTTGAGGGAAACACAGAAAGGGTGGTGCAGAATGAAACAATTAACGATCGGATTAAATCATGTATTCCCTTCCAGTGCTTTCGAAATTTTGATTGTTCTTTCCCTTACCGTTCATCCTCTTTCCCAAAAGATCTGAAGAAGAATCCGCTGAGGGCGAGGGCGGCAGTAAGGCCTATAGCAGTGAGAGCTTGCATCAATGGAATCCTTAATGTAGCGGCTATTGCAATCGAGATCACTACAGCCACAGCGACAAGGGGCAACCAGATGCGGATAAATTTGGAAAATCTGGTATTTATCTTGCCATTCACTTCATCATTACTCCATACGAGGGTTTTACAATAATCTTTCCTGGTCTGGTTTGGCTAGAGAAAGCATAGAATCTAATCATGTGGTATTGTCCAGCCAGGCGAACGGAGACATATGTACAGCCATCAATAGCTATATGCCTATAGTTGAAAAATTATGTGGTCGTTATTGAACTGCCAGACATTGAGCACGAACCTTAAAGACTGCTTTGTCTCCGTTATTTCCCTGTAGTTTTGCCTTATTACCATCACCACAACTTCCAGACAGAGTAACCTTTACAGGATCTTTGCTATCACAAATGTTATCAAATGCTTGTACTCCCTTGAGATTATATTTGCTTGCAGTTATACTTTCTTTGGTAAAGATGCCTCCTTTGGAACCAAGAGTTTTGTGATCGACGTTCCATTCGGCAAAAGTTCCATCATTTTGGTAAAAGACAAAAAAGCTTATTCTCGCATTATTTACTTTACTCCCGTCAGGGCAGCTTATGGTCCCCTTACCCACTCCTTTTAGTTCGTAAGCCTTGCTGGCTGACACGTTCTGGTTATAATAAACAGGGGTAACAGCTAGTCCAGCGGCTACTAAAATTATAATTGCTATCTTTATTCCATTCGACTGTTCCATTAGATTCCTGAATACGATTATGTTTTTTAAGTGCTAAGTAGGAGAATTCTGAAATGTGTTAGTTAGGGTTTTTCCATTGCTAGATACCTAAGATTCTTCTGAATAATCATGATGGGTTGTCTTGTGAATCGATTGTTGTCCGATGCTACTTGGAAATCTCTTTTTGATAAAACTGTACTTTTATGGGTGAATAGCGTAGAAGTTTGCGGGATCTACCTTCTGCTTATCCATAGTAGGACAGCGAGGCCTACAGATTGCGCTAAATTTATCGCAAACAAGTAAGGGGCAGCGGCATCTACAATCCCTTTAATGCTAGGCCCAGCCACATACAAGTTTGACCAAAAGATTACTATTACTATGTTTTGTATTATGAATAGACAGGCAACGAGTACAAGTCCTCCGGTAAAATACGATCGTATTAAGCGCATATTTTGTACATACGTTGCAACGATCGCCGCTAGCAAGCCTATATTGGTCAAAGCTGCCGCCCCTGCGCTTAACATGTAATCCATTTTTATGGAGTTACGCAAATCATTCCTAATTTACTTTTACCCAAATCACATCGCGCCTTGGTGGTTCAAAATTGCGACTATGATTAATCGATTGCTCGCATCAATGGCCGGACCATTCTGTGAATGACCGGCCTCTCACAGTAAAGGAAATTCCTTGTCTGATATACCGAACATTACGCATTCTTCCTTTTGGTACTATGAAGCCGAAATGAGTATTTAGAGAATTGCTTTTTATTTCTACGATATAATAAAAAAGTAGTTTTGACTAAAGAATTAGGTTGCCAAAGTGACATGTTGGAATAATCGGATAAAGATGTAAAATGGAGTCAAAATGGATGGTTTTTTTATTTATTGATCTTTGTTCACACCAACAAGTTCATTCATGTGAATAAATAGTTGCAAAAATCTAATACCTTTGTCAGTTATCTTATATATTCGGCGTTCCTCTTCGAACCGAATAAGGTCATTTTTCAACATGATGGCCATGTATTTTTTTAACTGATAGTGAGAAAGGAAAGACTTGTACATAATTGTAGTAATACCAGCACCATCCATATTGTTAACAGATTCCAATATTGATGCAAATATGTCTGTTCGACTTCTATATTTCATAGTGATGGTATAGGATATAATACTAGTTAATTTAAATGTGTTCTATCTCAATAATAATATTTAAACACTAGGCCAGAAATTCATACCTCACTGTAGAGAAAGTTAAGATTAGCCACTTAGTAAGAATAGAGTCAAAAAATAAAGAATAAAACTTTACGCAATCTAGACATCAACAATGGTAAGATGTCCATCTTAACATAAAGTAAATCAAACGTGGAGCAAAATAAATTGAATAGTATAGATCACACCTTTCTAATATTTACTACTAGGATCTAATTGGAACCAACCGATCTCCTTATCTCCCTGGCTGCCGTTCGCTTGATGTCGATTTTCTTGATTTGATTGAGGATGCTGAGGTCAAGATTAATCCCTAAACTAGAGATCTACGTTTGTTATTGAGTTAACTTCAGTCGGCTTACTAAAATAAAAGAAAAATTTTTTGAAAATGAAGTCCTGACGGTCCAATGTGGCTGGTACAAATTGACGATCCTATTGAAAGTTCTGAGTAGTTGTTCTTATTGATAAAATATTACTCCAATATGTAAACAGTAATATGAAGAACGTTTTGTGTTATCATTTGGATTTGGAGGAAACACAAATTCGCTACAAGATAACCCAGCTGACCGACAATGACATATCTGTAGCATTATCTCTTGTTGAAGATGTCGAGTTGGAATCGATTTCACAACAGCAGATGATGTTGGAAGCCGTAGACAGAGCAATAACTGACACAGAGGTCAGACAACAGCTCAAACCCATTCTGGAAGCAATTCTTAGAGCTCAACCACAAACGGTAATCAAGACATATCCACAAACTCTTATTCAGGTAACTATGCCAAAAAGCAGATATGAAAGGATTGGATATCCGAAGGTAGGCGATAAATTATTGATAGACCTGCGAAATGAGAATCCTAATACTAGCTATTCGACTTGAACTGCGACATGGTCTAAAGTCGAAAGCTTCATCTAGACATTAGGGCAGAATTTTATTCGTCCTAGTTGCTCTCGATCGTTAACAAACGACGATCTTCGCAAAGTTCAGAATCTCGTAGTACCGGGTCATAATTGTAGTTACTGTACAAATAATCCCAGTACTGCTAAGCTGAATAACCATTGGCATATACCTCGTCATATTTTGCTATTAGGAAGAAATCACGGAGGGATATGGACAAGCCATGGGCTATACTATAGCTTTTGAAAACTCATATCTATCGAGAAGAATCCAGATCCCGATCATCTTGTTATAGAATCCAGAAAATGCTATACCGAGTACATGATACCACCTGACACAACCGGCACCGTTTCAACGCCAGTTACTTCTTTAACCCTAGCAATTAATGCATTGAACCAAAGACTGTCTATTCCTTGACTCCATATTGTGATTTTCTTGTATTCCTGTTTCACTCCTCCAGAAAAGAACCCATAACAATCCTCAACTGTTATATTATTATACTTCTGACTAATTTCTTCTATAACGCTCTCTGCCTCTGATATTAGGTAGATAATAGTCAAAGTAGGAAATGGAATTGTACTAGATTCTGCAGATGATGTGTCCTCAGCCATGATGATTACATCCAAATAGAATTATCACGACTTATATCTGGATTTCGTGGAGTAGAGGTCTAATTCTTATTGTCCAGTCAATTTTTGACATTTACAAAAGCTGAACAGACATATTGGATATCCATGTCTCCCTAAACTGATTCATTTATTACTTTTGAGATAAAAAACTTCGTTTAATTCTATTTTTATCCTTAGAAGCCAAAACTATATTTCCTTCCTGAATAAAAGAATTCAACATGAACGCCGAGGAGTTCTCAAAGAATTTCTTGAATCTCGATCAGAGCATTAGATTTTCAGGGCCTGTTGAAAAATCTGGGCATCTTTATGCAGGTATAATGAGGGAAGGATTGGATGAACATTTGAAGGGTAGAAATCCGGAAATTAGCTATTCCCAGTCCGCATATATTGTGGATCTAAGAAAAATGTTTATACCAGAGTTAGGAAACCTGGATTTTATAATATATCTTTACGATAAGGTAAGAATGATAAGCATCCCTATCAAGGATCAAGTCCTAGTGTTATCCGCAGATAACAACGGAAATCTAGACGAATTTCTGTCAAAGGTAAAGAATTACATTAAAGAAATTGACGCCGATTTGGAATTACGCAGCGGTTTCGCACATGTAGATAATGCAAAAAGAGAGATCCTGAGAAATTTAAACGAGTCGGGTATCTCAGAGGATATGATCGCTGATCAACTTGATCTAGATGTCGAGACGGTAAGACTCATAATTCGAGAATTGTCAAAAAAGCTATAATTTCTTCAAATTTTCATTTTAGAAAAGCTATGATATCTGCTAGTCAATCAGTGCAATCAACTCTTTTTCTATCGAACGAAGAAGTCAAATGTCGCTATGTCATTAATTAGTGCATTTGATACGAATCCAGCTATATGGCTCCACCATTTGATATACCTTCT
This sequence comes from Thermoproteota archaeon, assembly GCA_030913755.1. GTDB lineage: Archaea > Thermoproteota > Nitrososphaeria > Nitrososphaerales > Nitrososphaeraceae > TA-21. The sequence continues at coordinate 11,850 of JALZOS010000181.1, forward strand.
TCAGTGGCTTGACTTCTAGGGGGGAAGTTGTGACCAATCTACTACTAGTTACCATCAGGCTATATTAACAGTTTTGGAATTAGCATGTGTCAAACTTAGTGACCATCTCAGATAAGTACTTGAACGTGGTAACTTCAAAATCGGGCTTCCAGAACCAATATTAATTCATGAAGAAAAGTATTCGATTTCTTGGATCCCGTGAATTCATAATTCTGTACAGGGAGTATTAGCTTTAACTGAACAACGTGGAGTAAAATGATTCTATTATTTTATTAAATCCCTCTCTTGTCATAGTTCTCTTGTACTCTTTTAATGATCGTATTATTTCTTCAGTTTGATTTTTATGCAAAATGTAATTCAACTTCCGGTATAATGGTCCTCCGGCGAGGAACGTATTTGCGGCAGAAGTAACATTACTCGGTTTCCTTCCGACGCTAGCGCTTTCAAAATCTATTATGGTTGGTTTCTTTTGCGGCGAAACTATCAAATGACATTTCAGACGACTCAGTTGTCCATGGTCTAACTTTATTTGATCAAGGGCATAACATTGTTCCAGTGTTGATACCAACACATCGTATATGTCTTCGCTACGTATACTATCTCCTGCAGACCAATCAACGATATTTCTACCATCTATGAACTCCATCAGTATGAAATTCTCGCTAAAATCAATGAGAATTGGACCCACATTAGCTGCGTTTGCAAATGAATGCATAAGCACCTCATTATACATATGGAGCCTATTTGCATCTGTTCTCCTAATTTTAAGAGCACATATTTTTTTCCTGTACTTGACAAGAACCGCTAGGCCTACACACCCTTTTCCCAAAATCGAAAAGTTACTAATTTTAGTATTACCATGAGACAGAACTGATGTGATACCAAGAGACTTTAACTCCTTGATCCTAGTATTAAATGTATTATCTTCAAAAGAAGGATAAGCCGTCAGAAACCTGAGGTCATCAATCTCTCTGAAATTTGATAATTCTTCCATCATTTAAGATCAACCGACTCAAAGCTGATTTTATGAATCTATTTAACTTCCTTTCAGTTCCACGGTAAACATCAAAGCCCCTGCGTAGATCTTCTATGATGTCTTTGTTGATTCCTACGTTAGTGGCATTTCCCAGAAGGAGCTCAGACAAGTATTCTTTTGCAGATAGATTATTCCTCTCCGAAATCGTAACGACCCTCATATTTCCATTAATCCAAAAAGGAATTAGCTTGTTCATCTTCTTCTCAATAAATCTTTCTGTGTCATGCTTTCTGAATACCTCTGGACCCACATTTAGTGTGAATGACGGTAGGGTTGTAAATTCTATCAGGAATACAAATGCTGCATATTCATTTTCATCGGTTATACAAGTGCTGCCAAATGCGTTGAATCCAGATATGCTGAGTTGTTTGGACAGGGCAGTTAAGCTTCTCTTTAGCTGCCCCCATATAATATCAGGGCTTCTTTTCCTTATCTTAAATTCTACCATAAGTAGATTTGGTTTGACTTTTTCAAGGACCCTTATGTCGAACTTATTTTCTGTCGTCTTGAAGTACCCTATCGAAGGATTCTGAAGTAATGAGCGGGCTGCTAATATGAATTTCCCCAAAGATTCAGCTGAGATTGCTGCACCCAAGTTTCTCCTAGGGTCAATGGGATCTATAATTATGATCTTACTATTAAATAAGGGACGGTACTGAGGATCGGGTTCATTTAGTGCTATCACATGTTTGTCATGACTTATGTTCGCCATCAAACTAATGGCTTGTATGAAAGAACGGTAGTTCAAGATGAGAATTTCTGTGACGTATCCACTGAAACCTCCCACTGAAAGTTGGGAGCCGTAAATCCCGATAGACTTCAGAAACTTTTTCAAAATTCTGACCTGACCTTTCATAGATTCATCCAAATTTTTAGTCATGAAGATAGTATGAAAAGGAGACCTATCAGCAGCACTCTTCCATTGTCCCTTATTAACTTGATAACAAGGCACAATATTGATTCTAATTTTTTGTATTTTTGCTTCTACGTACGGATGATCCGAATAACGGAGGTAAGGTCTGTATTTGCTTAATGCAGAAAATCCTATCCGAGTCCCAAGTTGTTCAAATTCATCTTTATCTACACTGGGGTCTATTTTTACAAAGAAATCTAAATCATTGTCTTCAGCAAGCCATGTTCCCTTGGCGTATGAGCCACCAATGGACAATCCCAATATTCTATCATCGGCAATTATGCGGATTGATTTATCTGTCAGGTCAGTCACATGTTGCGCAACTTTCTGTAATTTTATAGAGTCTTTGCTTTGAGGTTCACATAACTTCAACGCCTCAGATATAACTTGGTCTATGCGTTTCATTTAGATGTCACTGTAATAATATTGGTGTATTTAGGACCAATTGGGGTTAGTGTGCTCTGTTTCAATGTTAGGTGATCCACACGGTCTGAAATCCTCATAGCAGAATTGTGATTTGAGATCAGTGATTCCAAGTTAATGGTTCCATTTCTAAGTCTAAATAAAGTTATGTGAGGAATGAAAGGATCATTATCTTTTTTTACAAAATTTGATAATTTCTCGGACATCATCTGCCAAAGCTTTGATATGTTCTTATGCCCCATCTCGTCAACACCAAGCCAAACTATTCGAGCGCGGTTTGAATTTGGGAATCCACCTATTTTTCCATAATTGAATTCAAAAGATATGAATTTGATCTCTGAAAAATTTGCTTTGATTCGCTCAAGTAATGATTCATCAACATCTCCAATGAAAGTAAGAGTGAAATGGAGGTTTTGTTTATCCACTTTTTTCAGTTTTGAACTGTCGGAACCAGCATGAATCAAAATATTCTCTTGGGCGGCTGCCACTCCCTCTTTGTTGGTTATTTCTGCTGAAACAAATATCCTTGTTAACGTCAATGTACCTCACGGTATGATGCAAAACTGTCATATATTATTTGAATGACTCATTTTTGAGAATTTTATTTCATTTTAAGAACTGTAAGGGAATAGTCTGGAGAACATTCGGCTTAACCAAAAAAAGCTTCGGTAATATAGCAAATAATAAATATTTTGTTCAAAGCAGTGTAATGATGTTTGGTCGAGGTAAGATTAAGTCAGGAGACTATGTTTTCATATCGCAAAAGTATGACCGATTTAATCGGTTAATTATTGGACGAGTAAATTCTACCAATAATTCAAGAATTCATGTTCAAGGCTCTTATGTAATTCCTACGGGATTAATCAACAAGGTACTGTCCGGTCAAGGGGAAGGGAGGCTTAAGGAAGTACTCTCACATCCTGATCCTAACAATTGTATTTTTATGCTGATAGATACGGTCGAAACTGGATCCCTCAATGAAGAAGTAGATGAGAATACATCCAAAATCGCTTGGATTAATGAAGAACGCTATCATATTCTGGATGGGTGGATTAAGGAGAATCTACCGGAAATGTTTGCGAATGTTCTTAGGGCTCACACACAGGAGGACAGATTGCAGGCGAGGGCGATACTATTAGAAAAAATGAATTCTCTGTATGAACGAGATTTGAAAGACCATTTGTATGCTGTCGCTAGGAGTACAAGAATATTGTAATATTTTTGAAAGTTTTATATTATGGTCTTGGATAGACCATTCTTTGACCATGGAATACGTATTTGCTGCATTATTGTTACATAAACTAAACAAAGACATTACAGAAGATAATGTTGTTAGCGTCATAAAAGCTACAGGCGTGACCCCCGATGAAGTGAAAGTTAAGGCACTGGTAGCCGCCTTGAGTGAAGTGAATATTGAAGAAGCACTGAAAGCAGCGCCTATTGCTGTCGTCCCAGCTTCCGGCCCAGCATCCAGCCCAGCTTCGGCAGCACCAACAGCAACAAAAGAAGAGGAAGAAAAGAAGGAAGAAAAGAAGGAAGAAGAGGCACTGGAAGGATTATCCGCCCTATTCGGATAACCGTATAAATGTCCTCAATTCTGTTAAAAATATTAGTTTTTTTTGTTTGATGCGATTTTCCAAATGGTCTGTACGATGCGAATACATTTGAACTACATGTTTCCAGACGTATTATACGAACTCTAGATTTTTATCTTTTAGATTTTGCTACCTTAATTGGCCATGTAACCTTTATTTTTGATTGTTTTGGCTATAATGCCGGCATTCGATTGTGCTCTAGCTAACACTAATTTCACTGTGCTGGGAGAGATATATCCTGATGTGGATGCCAGTAACTCCGCAAATCTGTTTGCCTTGATGAGAAGCGGTCTAATAGTCTCTGATGTTGTATATGCTAATTCAACTGCTAATGATAACGCCTGACAGTGAGAAGTAATTAATTCATTCGCATATTCTTTAAGGTCTATCTTAAGATCATTCTCTTCAAATACTAATCCATCCGAGATGGCAAAATTTACCGCAATTCCAGCTTCGATAGGTTTGATATTTAACTTTGAGAGGAGAGCCGCTGTCTTTTGCGTGATGACATCGCCTACCTTGGCAACTCGGGTATCTTTGCTTACCCATATCGTACCTTGATCTATCTTCGTAGGTACGTTTACTTCTTTGAATTCGGAAAGCACGGGACCTGGTGATATGCCTGTGTTTCCCGATGGAATCATAATGTCCCTCTTAGTAACATCGCCTCCTTTTGCATGCAAATAGACTTTATTTTGATCAAAAACTAGATTCAGTTTAAAAGGGCTGATGTTTGTAAACATCAGCGCACATTGACCTTCTAATTTGGAGGACAATTGATCCAATCCTACGATACCGTTGATTTTTTCGAAAGATTTCTGAACCACCCTATTCTTAATTATCTTTATCTTAATGTCATTATGAAACTTCTTTCGTATTTTCATCAACTGCGCCGCGCGGACCTTAGACATACTGGAAAGGGCAATAACGCTATAAGCTTTGGGAAGCTCCTGCATTTGCAGGTACAAATTTTGCTTTCGTCTAGGGTAATGAGTTCTATTGGTCCTATTTCCATTCGCTGACATTAATGCACACCTTTTTTCTTTTCTTGAACGATACCAGATAATTTGCTCGGTTTTCCCATGGTGAACTTGATTATTGCATTCTGTATATTCTTTTCACCTTGAGGAAGCTTTTTTTCGATTGTAGAGATAATTACTCCAGCATTTGCCACTAATTGTTCATCACCCATCTTTTCATCTCCTATTTTTGCAGATAGGTTTAGTTGATTCTTTGTCCTAACACGAACAGAACCTCTGAATCTTTCAGCAATTGCTTCTATTGGTGCGCCGTATGGAAATGGAGTAGGCATCTTGCCCTTGGGACCCAAAAACTGACCTAACGAACGACCAACGCTCGACATTAAAGAGGTATCAGCTAAGAAAAAATCATAAGCCCTGACGATTTTCCTAGCTTCCCTTTTGTTAGTACCTAGTCTATCCAATTCTTCAGGCTCTATGACTTTGTCTACCTCTGCTTTACGTGCTCTAGTCCCCATGTCTCCTGATGCTATGATACAGATACTTGCCTGCGTACCCGGTTTATTCGGTAATGGAACGACCTCGTTGAGAGCGAATCCTTTTTTCACGTCTATGTCTTTTAACACCATGGTCAACTCAACCGACTGAGTAAATTTTCGTTTTGTGCTAAGTTCGCGTGCAGATTTTACCAAGTTTATAAGCTGACTATCATTAAGCATATTGTCCCTAAAATATTCAGATTTTGGCAGCCATTTAAAATCGTTTACAAGGTGGTTATTTAGCCTTCAATTCCTGAATAAAAGATTGTCTCTTAAATATATATCAAAAGCGGGCCCGGTGGGCTTCGATCCCACGACTTCCGGCTTTCTTCATAGTAGTTCTTAGAAGGCAGGCGCTCTATCCATGCTGAGCTACGAGCCCGAAGTTCGCAGGTTTTCATACTTTAAATCCAACCTGATGCATGGCATTACAAAAATTGGAAATAAGCCCTTATAAACTATTTTTATGCCTGGTTTTACACGACAATTCTTCTAGGGTCTTACGCACAACAAGAGAACGATTTAACTCCTTATTCTAAGAAAATAGCTAGACCTGGCAGGTTACAGTGAATATGCCACACTAAGATCATAATTGGCAGTGACAATAAAATATATTAGCAACCAAAAACAAATTAGTCAGAGCTACCAATATTTAACTGTAGTATCGATAAGGGAATGGAAAATATGACTAATGAGACTAATTCAAAGGAAAATCACGGCGAAAACAAATCATCTCCAAGCATCATGGGGTCGGAATCTGCTTACGATAAGTGGAATGAAATTATTCAACTGCCCTCGATAGGGCCGATTAAAGCATTTACGAAGGATTATAACGAATACTGTTCTGAGTTGTTGCTTTTTACCAAAACTCTTGTTGATCTTTACGTTAGTTTGAATGGATACTGGATACAAATGAGTAATGCATATACACAAGCCTTAAATAATCTGGGAAAAAAGAAATCATCTGATTCGGAACCATGGGATTCAGATCAATTTCGGATCATTTTGATAGATGCATTTGAAGATGCGTTTACTTCGCTATTTACCTCTAAGGATTTCGCCAAAGCGTACAATGAAGTTTCAAGCAATCAGATAGAGCTGATGAATTGCGTACATAGAATTCTTGAAAAAAATCTGGAGACCCTCAGATTACCTACAAGGTCTGAATTGGATGTAATATTAGAGGACATTAATGAATTAAAGAGGAATATCCGGGATATACGTAAAGAACTCGAAAGTGTTACGAATCATGGAAGAGCGAACAATTCTGTCTAGAGAAACTGGCACTTCTGCACACGAAAAAGTAGTGAAAAAAAGTGCAATAAATGAAGGACCATCTGTACAAGAGGATGTCCTCAGGAAATTAACTAAAACTCGAGAGATTTTATCTGAATCAGACGACATCCAGGTAGGGACGACTCCAAATGAGGTTTTGTACGAAACAAGGTTGTTTAGGCTGCTACACTATAGACCAATTGTAAATAAGACAGCACGAATTCCCTTATTAGTGGTGTACGCACTCATAAACAAGTCGTACATTCTAGATCTTCAGCCAAATAAAAGTTGGATCCGGAATCTTCTGAGTCAAGGGTTTGACATCTATCTTCTAGATTGGAAATCACCTGCAAACGCAGATAAATACACATCTTTCGATGATTATGTTAATTATTTTATAGATGATAGCGTTGACATTCTTAGAAACAGGAATTCCGTAGATAAAATAACCTTGCATGGTTACTGTATGGGCTCATCGATGTCAGTCATGTACACCGCATTACATCAAGACAAGATAAAGAACTTGGTAACGATAGCACCTGTTTTGGACACAAGAAAAGATACTACGGTGATAGCAAATCTGGCTCGATATATGGATATCGATAAATTAGTAAATTCTATTGGAAATCTGCCTGCACAGAAGCTTTACGAATGTTATTCCGCACTGAAACCATTTAAACAGGGAGTAAATAAATATTTCAATTTGGTACAGAACATAGATAATGATTCATTTGTGCAGAATTTCATGAGGATCGAAAAGTGGTTATACGACACTCCACCAATCGCAGGAGAAACAGCAAGACAATGGATAAAGGATGTTTATCAGAGAAATCTCCTATTCAATAACGAGCTGAGGGTAGGGACAAAGACTGTAAACTTGTCAAAAATAAATGTTCCCTTACTTAATATCGTTGCAGAGGAAGATCATCTTGTTTCAGCAGAGTGTAGTGTTCCACTTAACGAAGCAGTTTCAAGCGATGATAAGCGCCTAATGAGATTTCATACGGGTCATGTAGGCCTCATAGCTAGCAGTTATTCACAGAATAACGTTTTACCGAAAGTAGGTCAGTGGCTAAAGAGTCGTTCTCAGTAGTTGATTTTCAGTTTAATACTACAAGTTTCCGTCAAAATTGAATATTCTATTTCTCAAGAATTTTGGCTTCTAATTGATAAATATTCCGTGCTGACGTTCTTATGATTTGTCGCTGCCTTTTTTTCTCCTTTCTATTGGTATTATAATAACCTGAACTAGATCCCCATCATCAATTTTTAGCGCCTGTCTCTCGGCCTCAGGGATCGATATTCTCCCACCACTCTGAACAGTAGTCTTGAACATCGCGTTGTAAAATGTCAGCCCTTGCAACATGGTGAAAAAATTATGCATAGCGTCCTGCTGCATGTTTGAGAATTGCTTCAAAAATTCATGTTGAGCTTCACTTCCTTTTTCCACGGCCTTCTTGTATGATGACATAGTATCTTCAATATCATGGTTGCTGCCCATGGAACCTACTTTGTCACGCGTTTATTTAATATTATTGAATGGACCTATGAAATCTAGTACTATATTAGCAAATGAACGTGGTGTCTCAGTAAAAGGGGTATGGCCAGAATTTGGAATTACTGTTAACTTCGAATCCGGAATTTTTCTGTATTCATCTGCGTACGATGGTGGGATCATCCTATCCTCTTCTCCCCAAATTAGTAATGTAGGCGACATTATTCCTCTTAATCTGTCTGCCAGGTCCTGTATATTTCGAATTCCCAATAATGTTGACATAAAGGCATATTTTGCATTGGGAAGTTTCATCCTGTTAACAAAATCCTTGATTGTATCTTCCGTTACTGTTTGTGGATCATAAGCCATGTCAAAAAAGGCGCGTCTTGCATTTTCACTTGTAGGGTACAATGCAGCAAGAATGTACTCATCGAGTGTCTTAGTAGAAGTCCTCATACTGCCTGCAGGTGAGATAAGTACCATCTTGTGTACCACACTTTCGAATTTCAGGGCAAATTCTGCGGCAACCAGCCCTCCAAACGAGGAACCCATTATATGCGTTCTTTTAACATTCGTCAGTCTCAAAAATTTGCTTACGAAATCGACAAAGAAATTCATATTATATTCGACCGTCGGTTTATCACTATAACCAAATCCGACGATGTCAGGAATTATTATCCTAAAATATTTATTCAGGAGCGGGACGACACTAAGCCATCTTTCTGCCGAGGCTCCTATTCCATGCAACAGTAATAGTGTTTCTTTTCCTAGTGAATTGATAGTGCCATTTATATCGAGATAGCGTACAGCATAACTGTCGACATAAACCATTTTATTGGGCATTTCAATCAAAAATAATTCTGCTCTAATGTGGAGTAATATTATCTAATTTATATTCTTATTACGATGGAAAATTGGTGGGTTATATGACAGTTAACATTGAAAACTAGTGTTCTCCTGCAATTCATCTAGATTTCGACAACTTCGCTATATTATTGCCACATTATTAAATTTATTTATACTATTCACATTACTTTTGCCAGAACAAAAATTCATCAATTATCACGTTTACCCACCTTTTGTTATCTCAGGATTGGCTCAATTCACTTGGTTGAACCTATTGGGTGAATGTCTTGAATTAAAACCCTCTGAAAGAGGGGATTTTTTAAAAACACACAAATTAATGTGGGAAACAGCCGACTTCTAATGTTTGAATAACTTTGAAGTAATGGAGTGAATTATACTGAAATGATGATATGATGATAGTTGCCATATATTGGAAAACGTTTTCTAAGCCATGTATTTTAGAAGAAGATATTTCTGTATTGCATTCATATGTTGATGAAAAGTAGTTCTAAATTAAATTTACCACACGTGAAATTGAAGCTTTGTACTTTGAAACCATGGATCAATTTATAGATCAGAAACATACTAATTTCGTTGCAATCATTTATTGTCCAAGGTTGACAGTGTCGCTTAGTGTTACTTCTATTCTATGAAAAAACCAAGTGTAAATCTTATCGAGACAGCCATTAACAACAAGGCAAAAATATAGCGAAGCGTGGAGTCTTTAAACCTTAGCGAAATTTTCGCGCCTATTTGCGCCCCGACAAACGATCCAATGGATAAGAGTAAGGCATAAATGTATTCTGGATTTCCAATAGTAATATGAGTAATGGTACCCACTAGTGCAGTAGACATTAGCGCCAGTTGTGACGTTGGTACTGCAGATGACATATTCATTCTGATGATTATTACCAGTAAAGGAACAAAAATGATTCCACCTCCAATTCCAAATAAACTAGAAATAAGCCCCGCTACGAATGCACCAAAATAAAACAGCACCTTAATCCAAACCTGTTCAGAGTCAAATCTACGTTCCCTCAAAACAGAGTTCTGAAATAGAAGATACAATCCAGTTGCAAGCAGTAGGAGTGCAAAGAGTAATCTAAAATGCAGCGGTGAGATACCTACGGAAATCAATGCACCACTTATCGCACCGGGGCCAGAAAATATTGCCAATTTGAGTCCTATGGAGTACTGGATTTTTTTTAATCTTGCATAAGCAAGTGTAGAAGAAATGCTTGTAGACGAAACCGCAATGAGACTCGTACTGGCCACTTGAGATGGAGGCAGACCCAGAAAGGCTAATGCGGGAGACATTATAATTCCACCACCTATCCCGACCAAGGATCCTAAAATACCAGCTACTATACCGATTATTACCAACAGAAACGAACTATCAAACAATTGGCACACTGCAACCCTTCAAAATTTTTGAGTGATTTATTAATGCACTCTGACTAAAAGTAGGACATTCAGAATTTGTTAGAGGATGCATCACTCCTAATGACTAAAACTTCTGTAGTGTCACTCTATATATATTACTTTATAGAGAAATTGTGATGAATTTAACAGATGGCTGAATCAACGATAAATTCATATCTTCTTTATATTCAAAAGACCTCCCACCGGGATACCATAAAATAATAGATATACATCCTACATTAATAGTGGAATCAATAAATTGTAACATATGCCTCCGGTCATTGGACATCTCTGAAATAGGACATCATATTAAAGAAGAATTTCATATTGCAAGAAAAAATGAAATGGAGAGTGAATTGATGAAACTTAAAAATCATGCAAACTCTGCTAAAGAAGAAGGGGTTATAGACTTCTGGAGTGCATCCCTACTTACCGAGTCAAATACCTAAAGGCTCATGGAAAGTATTTTACTATCAGCACAAATGAAACGGATTAATCCCATATAAAATATACGATTATTACTAAAATTGGAACCTAGAATTGTCGTAGTGAATTTATCAATAAAGTATTGGAAATAAATTCATTTAAATATCTAATGGGGTTAATATCAGAATCTGGAACAACAAAATAAAAATAAGATTCACGTAGATCTTTTTCGGCCATTTCCTTTAATATTAATACATACGCCGTTTGGATTGAAGTTCTTCGACCGTATAGCCAAAACTAGGCCGGCTAGAGTCTATGCTAAATTCAACGTGTATCTTATGCCGCTTATAACGGCTGTAGCATTGTTACTGATCGTAAGCAGTATCGTAGCCGTAGCATCGAGTGTTACATTTCGAGAGACAGCCCGTGGATTTGGACCCCAAGCCAACCTACTAATACCGGGAATAAATCCGATTCTTCCTATTGGCTACACTCTGGCAGCATTAATTATCAGTGTCTTTATTCACGAAGCAGGACATGGAATAGTCGCAAGAGTTCATAATCTTAAAGTGGAATCTACTGGAATTGTATTGGTTTTGGGTATCCCTATGGGTGCATTTGTAAATATTGAGAGGGAAGAATTAGCAAAGGCCTCAATCAAGCAGCGAAGCGCAGTACTCACAGCAGGACCACTAAACAACATGATTCTTGCGGCGGCATCATTCATCTTACTGTATGTGGTCGTTTCCACGCTAGTCCCAATCCCTCAAGTAAGCAATATTGACCATGGCATAGTCATTTCGGATGTGACAAGTAATTCCTTAGCAGAAGGGTTAGGAATATCACCAAATTCTATTTTGATTGCTGCCGCAGGCAGAGAGATACATTCCGGTGATGATTTGAGAACTGTCCTGGGAACTAACATAGGCAATACCATCCCCATAACTTGGCAGGATCATCAAGGCAACAAAATAACGCGGGAGCTGTCTATTCCTAAGAATGTTGGCCCTGGAAGGCCAGTATTGGGCGTATCATTGGGTCCTCTTCCTGTACAAGCATTGGAACTTTACAAACGGTCGTTTACAGCAGGTATAATACCGATACTTCCTCCTCCTACGGTATTAAAGGGATATGTTCCTTATTCAGATCAAATGTCGCCAAATTATTATTCCACTGTATTTGGTTCGTCTTATCCAATTATTGCGAATATGCTCTATTGGTTATGGTTTATTAACTTCAACCTGGGAATTTTTAATGCGTTACCTATCGGGCCACTGGATGGGGGTCAACTCTACGGTGCACTGATAGAAAGCCGCTCCCGGTTCAATAAAGCTCGCCTTAAGAATATTTCTGCTGCTGTTTCATGGGTAATGGTTTTGATCGTGGGTGTGGGGCTTGTTATACCTTATTTGCCTTTTTGAAGCAACAATCAAGGAAAATTTATTGACCAAGAACTGCAATTTTATCCAAAATATATATTAATGGAGGTTATATGAAAGTATGCGGATACTGACGATATTGAATCTATATTCCTTCGATAAGTACGTTCTACGTTTTTATGTCAAAGGTAAGGGGTGCATAGTTCCGCATATCCAGAATAGAAGTATTAAGAAGTGAACAATGAGATTTTAAATCAGAATATTGATGGAAATGAAAGCCTTACGTTAGAGAATGCTAGGAAGACCAGGAATGTATCAAAAAGTAAGAAATCGATAGGTCAAAACAATAATGAAAAGAGGAACAGATTAGACGAAGATGATATTCTTGCTAATGTGATTCTTCCCTCAATTCCAAGGGAATCACAAATCACGATGGCAAAATTCGAAGGCCCAAATATTTCACTTTACACCTTAAATCCTAAGTTCTCATTAACTGAATTAACCTATTACCTATCTTCCCTATCTAGATCATTAAAGAAAAGGTTCATTATCAGAACCGATCCGTCAATAAGATTATCAGAAGAAGAAACACGTTCTACCATTTTGAAAATACTTCCCAGTGGAGTAAGCATATCTGCTGTTTTCTGTGACGATGCTACTGGAGAAGTAGTTTTGGAGGTTAGCCATCCTGAGCTCATCACACCTACAATATTCATAGATATCGCAGAAAAAACAGGCTGGATTGCACACACACTACGTTCACCACATATCCCCTCCAGTAGCATCAATGTAATTCATTCAAATCTGAAGAATTCGGCCAAGGAGCGAAGTCTATTCCTTCAAACTTTGGGGAAGAGGATATTTAGACGGCCTCTTATACTGAGTAATGAGTACGACGATTATTCAAACGGGGTAGGGAAGTCAGGCTCTTTCGACGAACCTGGTATGAAATCCAGACCAAGAAGTAAGCAAGAGATATCGCTTTTCTGCCTAGGGGGTGTTAAACAGGTAGGGAGATCGTGTTTCATAGTTGTTACATCTGAAAGTAAAATCATGCTCGATTGCGGTATCAATCCGGGCGAGAATTCTGGAATATCAGCATATCCTCGATTAGATTGGTTTAATTTTGATCTTGACGAAATTGACGCCGTAGTACTAAGTCATGCTCATATAGATCATCAGGGTTTTTTACCTACTCTTTTCAAATACGGGTACAAAGGGCCAGTATATTGCACGGAACCAACACTTCCATTAATGACCCTTCTTCAGCACGATTCTGTTAAGATAGCCAAGAATAATGGTACATTTCTACCATATGAGTCAAGAGACGTAAATGAAGTCATAAAACACTGCATTACGATACCTTACGGTAAACCTACGGATATTTCTCCGGATGTCACTATAACACTAAACAATGCAGGTCACATAATGGGAAGTGCTACTGTGCATCTGAATATTTCGGGAGTACATAACATACTATATTCAGGTGATTACAAATATGCAAAAACCCAGTTGCTGGATAGTGCAGTGTCAATTTACCCTAGAGTCGAGACTCTCATAACGGAAAGTACTTACGGTAACAGCACTGACTTAATGCCAGAACAATCCACAGTTTACAGGACGTTCACTGATAGCATAAATCAAACGCTATCGACTGGCGGAAAGGTCCTGATACCAGTACCTGCAGTCGGGAGAGCTCAAGAGATAATGTTGGTCATAGACAGAGAAATGAGAGAAGGTAGACTCATTGAGGCTCCTATCTTTATTGAGGGCATGATTTCTGAAGCTAGTGCTATCCATATGGCTTATGCTCATTACCTCGGATATGACGTGAGGAAATCTGTCTCACAAGGTGTAAATCCATTCCTATCAGAGTACTTTACAGTTGTTAATGGACATGGACGTAGAGATGAGGTTTTCAATGACGAAAATCCTTCCGTTATTATGGCTACTTCAGGAATGCTTGAGGGAGGTCCCTCAGTCGAGTATTTTAAAGAAATTGCACCAAATAAACTCAATAAAATCATGTTCGTGTCATATCAGATAAATGGAACATTGGGAAGGCGTGTAATAGACGGCGGAATCACTGAAGTCAGCATGCTTGATGATAAAGGAAAGGTGAAAGTTATACCCGTCAGGTGTTCCACTCAGAAAATTGACGGTTTCAGCGGGCACAGTGATTTTAACCAAATACTCAATTTTGTCACCAGAATAAAACCCAAACGAGTTCTTGTAAACCATGGTGAAAAATCAAAATCAGAAAACGTGGCAAGCGTCGTTTACTCTCGTTTAAGGGTTAAGTCAACGGTGCCAGATAGCAGGGAAATCATAAGACTAAGATAAAGCTTTCATGCGTATGCTTTTTAGATAGCTCAAATTATTATAATATGAGTTGGCGATTCGATATAGATGTGTAAATTGTAATATTGTCTTAAGCGGAGAGGGTGCTTCCAGACATTATCTCGCAAACCCGAATCACAAGTTGGAGAAACTTCCTCCCCCGCTAAAACCAGTAAAGAATGTCGAGAATAAGTAATAGTTAAAGTTACATTATTCTCTTATGCTTTCTAGAGTGGATACTACCTGCCATATCATGGTCCGTATATGAGATTGCATCTGAGGGTTTTGGGTTACGTTATCTAGCATGCTTATCGCATTGGCAGCGCGAACAGAGACTGAGCCGTTTTTCTCATCCTTAACTGCAGTCATTACCTCTCTTATCATATTTCTTATATTTCTCTGGATATTATTATTTCTGGCAATCGTGTCTAGTGTGATAATTGCATTTGAAAGACGTCCTTGATTCTCTTTTTCTCTCAATTCCTTCTTTGATGCCATAACCATCCCCAATTCTGTTTCTAATTATATAGTGCCTTTTGAATGTTTTTGTCTGTATTTAACAAAGCAACATAATTAATACTAACTACGATAACTCTTCGATAATGGATGATAAACAGGAGGAAACGAATTATAGTATATCTAAACCACCTTTGGATCTTCTGTTTAACCCGTCTCTCTTATCAAGAAAAGACGTATGGGACATAAATGTAACGACCCTACTCGAAATGTTATTGAGAATACTTTCCCAGAGTGGAAGAAGAGATCTAAGGATCTGTGGTGTCGCGGCACTCTCTTCGTCGATGATATATCGCCTTAAGGTAGAGAGCATTTTTAGATTGGAGAAGATCGCAATGATGAAGAGAGGTATCGAGGTGTCTGAGAGTAACACGCCGGTCCCTATGCTCAAACCAATTGAAATTCCATTCAGAATCGAATCAACCTACCCGGTAACATTGGAAGAACTTCTTCGCGTATTGGAAAATATGATAATGGATCTTGCGAATCCTAGGAAGCAAAGAAAGCAACTCAACTTAGAAGCAGTAGAGACTTTTGATTTCAACGATTATTTAGTTAAATTCGAACAGATCGTCAAGTCTTATGAAGACATGATCTTTGATATTGTTAGTGCAGACGGATTTATACTATTTCGAAAATTCACCGAGAAAATGAACTCAATAGAGATTGTTAGATGTTTCATAGCGGTCCTTTATCTTGCTATGAAAGGCGTAATCATTATCGATCAAGAAGATTATGGAGACTTTATGATTTCTTATTCAAAGAAATCTGATTAATGTAAAATCGAGGAATTGGAGATTGGAGTCTGTTGGCTAAGAAATATCCTCAAGACGAGATTATGGCGAGGTTGGAGGTTGCTCTTTATTCAGCAGGAAGACCCGTATCTCTAGAAGAATTAATGAAGGCGTCGGGCTCGGGTTCAAAGGAAATTACGCTTCGAACTGTCAGGGATTTGGTCCAGAGGACAAGAGGCACTTTTAAAGCATTGGAGATAAGTGAACTTCAACATGAGACTTTTGTATTTCAAGTTAAACCTTCATATTCCCCATTGGTAAGGCGGTTTGCCCAACAACCCATAATTCCAACCGCTGCATTGAAAACACTTTCATACATAGCTTATGAACAGCCAATCACGTCTAAACGACTAGTCCAAATTCGCGGAAGTCAGGTTTATTCCCATCTTAAGGATTTAAAAGCACACTCGTTCATTGAATACGAAAACCTCGGCAGAATGAAAATTTATCGGACTACCAAAAAATTTCAAGAATATTTTGGAATTAATGACCTAATTGCTTTAAAAAATAGCCTCATACAAAAATGATTGTAATAATAACGTTTTACTGCAAATAGAAACACCTTAATACCGTTTTTTTCAATTCGAAAATGAATGAGGAAATCCATAGAGACTCTTTCTGGACGAAAGCTTACTGGAGGTAGGAAAATGGCCGCGAGAGGGAGACGAAAATATGAAATAGATAGGTACCCGAGCGAACCAGTAGTAGGAACACAGAAAACCATATTCCGACGAGTGAGAGGTGGCAATAGAAAAATCTCATTCAAAAGCGTAGAATTTGCAAATATTTCGGATCCTGTTGAAAAAAAGACGGCAAAATCAAAAATAGTAAGAGTAACGAAAAATCCAACTAATAAGGATTTTGAACGAAGGGGTGTAATCACTAAGGGGGCAATAATAGATACTGACCTCGGTTCAGCAAGAGTCGTTTCAAGACCTGGTCAACATGGCATCGTTAATGCTATCTTGATTAAACGGTAAATTAAACTAGCTATGATAGCTGCCACCTTTTAAAAGCCCCTTGGACTGAACACATTTAACATAGCAAAGCTTGTTGATTAGCGAATGAAAGATTATGGCCATGTGATTATATGGTTAGATTATTTTAACAAAAATCTTTCAAAGCGGAAAGGCCGGCGGATTCCAAAAAAACTGGCAATTTACGATCCTACTATGGAGGAATTAAGCAAGGCGTCTAAAGATTTGGACTTGGCAATTTCTGATGAAAACGCCAGTAACCAAGCCAGATATCCGAGAAGGCCTTATGTCAGGTCAGGATATCTAATGCTTCCAAAATCTGAGAAGAAATCAAATTTGCTAATTCAAATTGCCAAGAAGTTGCAGGAGAGGAGAAATGCGAACAAAAACTAGTAATTGGTGCGAAGCTAAATGAGCGATATCCGATTAAATCGTATGAATATTAAGTTTTATCACATAACTAACTTTTATTGACAGAATGAAATGATAACAAGTGTCCTAGATTGGTGAATATGAAGT
The DNA here is from genome assembly GCA_030913755.1 of Thermoproteota archaeon. Taxonomy (GTDB): domain Archaea; phylum Thermoproteota; class Nitrososphaeria; order Nitrososphaerales; family Nitrososphaeraceae; genus TA-21. The sequence continues at coordinate 29,325 of JALZOS010000181.1, forward strand.
TGAAACAAGTGGGAGAGGTCTTGCACTTGGCTAAGAGTGGCAAGCTTATTGTCAGGCTTAATCCCTCATGCGACCTTTCAATAGTAGGTCAATCAGTCGTTGATAAGAAAGGCACAAGAATAGGGAAAATCATCGAACTACTCGGGCCAGTAAAATCTCCCCTAGCGTCAGCGTTACCAATATCCGACTCAATTAAAATGATCTCTGGTATGGCTGTCTTTCAAACCGAAATAATTTCTAGGCATAGAGATGAATCAGAGAAGCATATGCGACGTTCACGTAAGAATCTATTCAAAGGTAAGCGGAAATGACAGCTATCGAGTATTATTCACAATGTCCTGAATGCAGATCGAGTATTGTCCACGATTATGCTAAGGGGGAATATATTTGTCATATGTGTGGATACGTCGTCATAGAAGCAGCTGATGACTATGGCCCAGAAAACCATTCGACTGACTTCGAGGAAAAAACTAAGAATACACGAGCTAGTGGTTCGACCAGCTTCTCATTGCATGACTTTGGATTAAGGACGGAGATAAGCGCAGCATCGAAGGATTATAGTGGACGATCAATTGATTATCAAGTTGCCGAGCAAATGAATAAAGCACGTAAGTGGCATACACGCATAAGAGTAAATTCTCCCAAGGATAGGAGATTGTCAAACGTCTTGTCGAAAATCAATGAAATGTGCTCAACCCTCTGTCTGCCCAAATCACTTGTCGAAACTGCATCCATGATTTATCGAAATTTTGAAAGTACATGTGAGGCAAAAGGCAAATCTATAACTTGCATAGCTGCGGCAACAATTTATCTCGCTTGCAAAAGGTGTGGAGTGGTAAGGTCCCTTGAAGAAATAATTAAGGCTGCTGGGATTTCAGAACATGATAGATCAAGCGTTAAACTTGCATCCAAATACTATCGGTCCATGGTGATGGACATGAATAACTCTCCCGAAAATGACGTACCCTTCGGAAATATACCGCCTGTGCGCAGCGAAACAGGTAGCCCACCGTCAAAACCTTTGCTCTATGGATCTATTACCTTAGAGAGGACTGGTAGATCTCTCTATTCTATGATGTCACCTCCATCGGCATCAGTAGCGATAGATCATTATATATCAAAGCTTGCCAATATTTCCAAGATTGATACGAGAGTAGAAAGACTTGCTATAGATATAGCTCACAAAACAAATAATAGTTTACTAGCTGATGGAAAAGCTCCAAACGGACTGGCAGCAGCTTACATATATTTAGCAGCAGTATTACTAGGTGTTAACCTACTTCAGGTAGACATCTCCAATTTTGCAGGCATTACAGAGGTTACAATCCGTAACAGATGCAAAGATATCTTTACCAACTTCAAATTGGTGATCAATGTCAAGCCGATGAGTAATTTCTGATCCTGTTTACTAATAACGTACTTGACTGTAGCTCAAATCATAAACAGACTGCTATGTAGTCCTACTTTAGGTGTTTTCTCGTGATTTTATTGTTCTCAATTGTTGCTTATATAGAGAGATTAACTCAGATTCACTTGTAGCATCTTCAGGATTTTTATCAAATCTGATTTTTCCAGTAAATTTGGGAAATCTGAGAGACAAACCAAATCCAGTCCTAATTGCGTCCATTCCTATGTCATATGAAGGACTAAGCGTTATTTCCGACGCAATTATCTCTATCACGATCCTAGGTTCGATCCAAGTATCCATTTCGAGAGTCGATTTTACCCTTTGATGACGTCTCAGTATCACGTAAGGTCCAATTTTGTTCCATAGTAACTCTAGATCCATATCCTTAAATCCACTTCCGACCTTGCATATACTCTTAAAAAGATTCGAATCCTTATCATATCCTGCAAGCAATAGAGCGCCATATTTTCCAGTTCTTCTTCCCCTCCCGTACAGAGCTCCAACAACGACCAAGTCAATTGTGTCTGCGATTTCGCTGCAATATTCCCTCTTTATCTTTATCCAGGCAAATTCCCTTGCTCCAGCTCTATACGAACTGGCAAGTTGTTTCAACATTAAACCCTCACATCCAGCTTCTATCGCTTTCGACATGAGGTCTTCTATTTGGTTAGGATGTTGAACTATCTTCTGAGGTATAATCTTTAACATCATGTCATTTGTTTTACCAACGAATGATTCTAATATCCTGCGTCGTTTTGTGTATGGAAGTTTTGTTTTGGATTCTCCGTCCACATACAACACATCAAACAGATTCAGGGATACAGGATACTTCTTAACGGCTTCGGTTAAATTGTATTTTCTGCGTCTGTGCATCAATTCTTGGAATGGTAATAATTCTCCAGTATTTTCTTCGATCGCCACGACTTCAGCTTCAAGGATGATTTTTTTAGAGCTAATCCTCTTTATAGAGTCAACAATGTCTGGATAATAGGTTGTGATGTTTTCTAGACGTCTGGAAAAGATTGCTACTTTATCTCCTCCCTTGTGAATTTGAACCCTCTCGCCATCGATCTTGTACTCGGCAGCGGCTCTTCCATTCATTTTATCTAAGGCTTCTTGAGCAGTGCTAACTCTTGCAGCTAACATAGGCCTAATTGGGATGAATAGTTGAATTTTCAACGATGCGACAGCAGAAAGACCATCAGTTGCCAAAAGCCTGCCAACTCTTCCCAAGTCGCCTGAGACATTGTATCCGGATTCCAGGACGTTTCTTTTTCGCTTATCCGCGGTAAACGCTATTGAAAGTGCGTCCAGTATAGAATTATCAGCTACCCCAAGACGTAGAGTTCCGAGCGCAAATTTAGTTATATACCTGGATTCATTAGGGGTCGAATCGTTAAATAAACTTGATAAAAGTAACAATTTCGCCTCCTGGGAACCTTTTCCAACAGTTTTGGCTATTTTATCAAATGTCAAATAAATTCTTTCGACTGTTATTATTTCAGAAAAAAGTGTCTTTTGCATCTTTTTTTCCATTATTATGTTTGCGACATCACCCAAGTCGCCCGTTTTTTGATATATTTGATATATTCTATCGACAGAAACACCGGTCGTATTTGAGATCACACGTATCACCATTTTTTCTGCTATCCCCATCTCAGCCCCTTCGTAATCCGGTCCTACCTTACCCTGTATGAGATAAATTACCTTGTCAAGAACGTGCGATGGAGTATTTTTAAAAAGCTGGACTAAATGATTGGTGAGCTCTATTCTACTTGAGGTTTGTTCCATTTTTTCCAGGGTAGTTGCTACAATGGAAAAATCCAATATCTTGAACTACAATAATCTGTTTTAAAATATTACGAGTATCAATGCACCGTATGTACCGATAGATACGCTGCAACACAAATTTTTTCCCAAATCTCATGATCAGAATTTAGATAATTTTTGATTGCCCGTGTAGGCGATTTTCAAACCACAGAACTTATAAAATGGTATAAGCATGGTGAGTTTATGGGAGGGGCAAAGAAAAAACCTGCTGCTAGCTCGAGCAAAGGATCGTCAGGTCCGGCCGGAGAAGAAAAGAAAGCAGATACCAAGAAAAGTGCGACTAAGCAGATACAAAAACAGAAATCAAGCGTCATAATGGACGAAGGACAGGGAATGAAATCAATACGTGTAATGAAGCCCATTACTAGTCAAGCTCTGGCCCGAGCGACTAGCGTCAAAATATCAGTTGCTAATGCATTTTTACGCTCTCTTGAGGCTAAAGGAGTTGTGAAAGCTATTGCAGGATATAGTGGACACAAGCTTTATGAAGTCGCAAAAGCCTGATTGCTTTTGATGGGTCAATAGTTTATTATACGAAAAACTTTTTCAAAAAATCTTTGCAATCCTATGAGTTTCGTTCGGATATTACGATTGCCAGAATTGTCTATGTCCTGAAGAACGTTACCAAGAGTACCATTCTTTATTGAGCGATCAGAATAAAGCCGTAAGTTGTAAACACTTTATTCAACTATTTGATTGGTATTCTGGTAGTGATCTCATTAGCTACGTTGTCCTCCATTACCTGTCTAATTTCACCAGGATTCTTAAAATTGGCTAATGCCCACATTGCCTTCACTGTGGCTGTCTCAGTCAGCATATTCCGAAGAGGAATAATCCCTATGTTTAGTAGATCTCTTCCGGTTTCATAAACATCTAGGCCAGTCCTTCCCCAAATGCATTGAGAAGTTACAAACACCAAGACTTTATTTCGTACTGCATTCTGTAACGAAGGGATACAGTCTCTACTTACATGGCCAAGTCCTGTACCTTCCAAAATAATTATCTTGTTACCAAGTTGAACACAATAATCTATTATTCGAGGATCAAAGCCAGGATAAAATCTAATCAACGAAACGCGATTATCAAAATTGGGTTTTGCTACAACCTTTTCAATCCCATTTCGTCTACTATGAAGAGATATTTGTGAATTTCGAGCAGATAATTCAATATTTTCGCCCTTTACAATCGCGACTGGATCGACATCGATCGACTGGAATGCATCCCTTCTGCTCGTATGATTTTTTCTAACTCGAGTTCCAAGATGACATGCAATTACGTCGTCAGATATCGAATTGTGCATAACTACAAAGACCCCTGCGATATTTGACTTTGTTGCTATGACGGAGGCCCCAAGTAAGTTAAGGGCCGCATCTGACGAAGGTCTATCTGATGATCTCTGAGCACCAACTAAAATAATAGGAATGGGCAAGTTTTGTAACGCAAAGCTTAGGGCAGCTGAGGTATAGTGCATCGTGTCAGTCCCATGTGATATTATTATGCCCTTGTATTTCTGGGAAAGAATTTTTTCGTGAACGGTTTTCGCTATCTTGGTCCAATGTTCAGGAGTAAGGTTTTCGCTATATTCTGTGAATAGTTCTTCAGGATCTATTGATGCATACTCTCTTAGTTCAGGAACCGATTCATACAGGTCGGACGCAGTAAGAGCAGACCTAACGCCTCCCGTCCTATAGTCAACTCTGCTCGAAATCGTGCCGCCCGTACTTATCAACGAAACAGCAGGGGGATTTGTAGATTTCTCCTCTGGGTTAAGAATATTACCTAGTTGCAGATCTATTGAATTCAACGAGCTTTGATCTCTATTTATTGAAGAGTCCTTCTTAGAATTGGTTAATGCAGCATGTTTTTCGACTTTTCTGATGCTCTTTATTTTATTTATTGATACACCAGTATTGTATCCATTCTCCAGCTTCACCACGATGCGGTCGGGCGTGGCGTGCTCGTATCTGGGTATCAGAATCCCACAATATTTGCCTCCGGTGGACTCTATGTAAATATGATCCCCTATCGTAACGTGAGACTTTACCAACAAATCAAGTGTTTTTCCGTGATATCCATTTACTTCCATTCAATTGATCGTATTTATGAACCTCCTTTTGTAGTTAATCATGAATTAATCCATATTATTGTTCATGTTCCAGTATCTCGATTGCTTCCTGTGATAATATTTAACATTGTACAAGTCAAGTTCCGTAAGCAGACCATCATAAAAAATGATATTGATATAGGAATGAGATCCTCACAACACCCTGCTGGTCTAGTTTTCTTAGCATAAGATGGTTTTCTGATTAGAACTGCTCTTATCCAAGAAAGACTTTGTCAAATAATATTATATAGCCGCACTCAGCCGTTTCTGCTAGTAGTAATAATAATTCTTTCAATATTTTTGGATTAATCCGCTAGTGTCATAGTCAATCTAGTTAGGGGTAAATTATATAAAAATCCCCTGTCTAGATACTAATTTTATTCCATTACTATCATTGTAAGAGTCGATTTTACTCCATTAAGCTTTCTTAATTTCCATGTGATGGTTTCCTTGACTTTCTCCATTGCTTCAGCTTCTACCTGTGCGACAATATCATAAACGCCATAAACTTGGTAGACTTCTTTGACTCCATCAATGGTCCTCAGTTCGCTAACGATAGAATCTTCGCTACCTAACTCTGCATTCATGAGAACAAAGGCCTTTGGCATAATGAATCTCGTACGTTCGAAATATAAAAAGATGCTGCATCATAATTGTTATTACTTGGAAATGATCTTGCAGTTTTTTGCAGGAACGACTGGCTTCCTACATAAATCCAGTCAAAATAAACATGACAATCTATACTTCTGCCATTAACTTTGATTCATCGAAAGTGGAGGCCAATTTCCATTGTAATTCAAACAAGTCATCACACCATGAGTGAAATGCTCTGTCCTGACTGTAAAACATTGTGTTGAGGTCAGGCTCACCTTTCAAATTTGGAAAGAGAATACATGCCTCTTTCTCATTAAGTATTGTCATAATTTTCACCTTTTCAAGCATCCTCCTTGCAACCAGCCCTCTGGATATGAATTCCGTCCATCCGACTTTATAGAGTATTTCACTCCTTCCCTTGGGTATTACACTATCTTTCCCGAATATATAGGAGAACTTGACACCGGATTCAACTCTTGAGCTTAATACTTCAATGAGATCAACAGGTACTTGACCCATTATTTCTTTAATATAAGAACCTGATTCCAGATACAAGTTCTTCCACCTCTGTATTATGGCTAGTACCCCATGTACGACCTCGCATTTTCCAAGTGATCCTATCCTCTGAACAAATTCTAAAGGTAGGTCACTTGTGTCATGTTCAAGAAAATATTCTCTTTGTTCAAACAAGAAACTCAAACTGGGAATTATATCCACTATTGTCTTCCCATATGGTGTGAGCATATGCTGTCCATCGCTATCTTTCAAGACCATGCCAGCCTCTATAAGTCGTGTAATGTTTCTATGAGTTTCCTGGATTGTTGCGTTAAGTTCGGCTGCTATCTGGGACAATCTATAAGGTCTTTCCCGGAACTTGGAGAGCATGGATAGTCGCAAATTTCCTGCCAGTTCAAAGAAAAGCGATCCTGCCCCCTTTTCGGGCTCGGAATCCATTTTATTTATTATCAACAAGACTTGAATTTAAACATGAGGAGCTAATATCGGTGGTGGTAGCAGTGCAGCGTTCTATGCACATACGGAAATCAAGGCATAACCCTAGACATTGTTCTTGGGAAAAGAACGCATTCTTTTATGTCGTTTGAATTTATTATCCATCTTATCAGCCG
>JALZOS010000177.1 GCA_030913755.1 Thermoproteota archaeon
GTATTAGCATTTTGGACGTATCCTCGGGATTGATAGTCTCTACCTATTCTGTGGAGATTATATTCCTCGTCTGTAACCTTAGTTGATATCACTCTAGTAACTTCGCATCTTTAATTGAATTCATTTATGATACGCTATAGTGGTATAACAATAAAAATGTAGACATAGGGTAGAAGGAGGTCTACCTACTAACAATGGTAGACATACATCTAATCTGCGATATATAGTATTACCAACAGCATATCCGATACCTTATCCAAGATACGATAGATAAGTGCATATCATAAAATCACTTTTCTTTTCGCTTGATAATGGAACATCTCCAAAAATTATTCCATGTTTCTTAATTATCTCCTTAAGTTGCTTCCGCATTTGTGGTAATAAATCCACGATCCAACCTAGCATAGAGTTGTATTTATAATTTGACTGATATGATAGATCTCATATACATACACGTTATGTCGCAATAAACACTAATAATAAATTAATGGCAAGATACTCAAAATGATTAATACAAAAGAATCTGTCAAACCTGATCAACTTCCCGCTAGTTTTTACATGAAAATATCTAAATCATCCTCATATCTCTGTGCAATCCACAGATCTGAGATCCAAACATGATATAACCAGCTATTTTCGTAGAATACCTATATGGATAAAAATTGTTATTATCTTTTGGCATGAGTTCGTATTTCACTAGACTTGCATCTTCTTTAGAAATCTGCAAATGAAGGAGTGTGTCCGCCATTATCTCACTCCAAGGTAGCGGTAGTGGATATTTCTTTGCTGCAATCAGCGAAATCACTCTGGCCCCATTTTTCCTGTCTAGAACTACTGAATAGTCGTAATTGTCATTTGGTTCGAACGGATCTCTTGTAGTATATGCATCTATGCTGACATATTCCCTGAGTCTCTCCTTAAAATTAGCAACTCGCCAGGCGATAATACCGAGATCAGATGAGGTTAGATTTCGGAGCTGTGCAGGTGTGGGTGGTTTAGCATCCACGATTGAAAGCATGAACGTGAATAGGCCTCCTAGTTATATAATGTATTCTGGAGAGACACATAGGGGTGCGCAACCTTATGATATTTTCATTAGTTTCATGTCTGTCACTCAGATTTGATTTCACGAATACTTCAGATCTTAACGTCGAGATTGTGAAGTATAGATTGTTTCGGGCCCTTAAGGATGGAGGCCGTAAAGGAGGACGATACTCAGACTCTTCGACACTATGACCATATCTTACATCCAACTAAGAAATAAGAACACGGATCATTTCCATCCCCATACCTTCTCTTGGACATTTCCTGTGAAATCAACGTCGGTCTCGAAGGCTACGACGAGATTGTTCAGAAAGGATAATTTTCCAATCGACGACGATGTATAAAAAATGGAGCCACGCCATTTACGTCTCCTCTGGCGTTTATGTTTCCTACACCTTGCGCTTTTGATGTGGCAATTTCTCCCTCTTTGGTCGTGATACTTCTTGTACTTCACAGTACATTGCACCAGATGATCTACGCACGTTCCAGTAAGTTATGGTAGTTGTGAGTTTAATACTCATCATGTTACCAGCATTTACAGTCGCTTCAATACTTGGTCTGTCTTTAATATCTAGTACCCTTTGACTTGTAATTATTACACTGAATTCTCCGATTTGTTCTCCCAACATCTTTTGTCAGGTGGGAATTGCGAACAAATAATTTAAGGAATTCTACGGAGTGGAAAAAAATTTGAATGAAACAGGCCAAATCCCGTCTACATAAATGCAAGTTCAAACTCTATGGAATATGGGTAAAGAAAGAGCAACTCTTCCCTTCGAGCGATCAGAAGGTTACTCACAGCATGAGTCCAAACCAAGCACAAACGTTACGCAGGGGGCATCAAATAAGAAGAGAATTGAAGTGTTCGTCAGTCCAGAACTGGCTCACGAAGTGGTGGCTGCTACTAGAGAACTGGAACAGGAGGCTACACTTTATGATTCAAAGGGTTTGGGCAAGGAAAGACAAAAAGTTAGGGGTGGGCGGGGTATGGTGGAATCTGATTCTGCATATTCAACTAGGCGGACAATTGTCACAATAGTTGATTCGAATCAGGCCACTCGAGTCATACATAAAATCAAATCGGTTGCAAGTGGAAGAGGACAAGTACTAACATCATCTCCTGAAGAGGAACTGATTCATTTGTAGACTATGTTCATGATATCTCCACACTTGTACCATTTTCTGGAGTCCTGTCTTGTGCTACGATATTATTATCTTCATTCTCATTCAATCTCTATCTTTTTTGCAAGGTTCACACATGCTCTAGCCAAATCGTTTCCGCTTTCTTTTGTTTGCTCTATTGTTCTCTTGAAAGCATCCATATTAGCTAACATGTTATTGTTTACTAACTGAGGAGCTCTGAGTGTATTACCTACAAAACTACTGAGCATAGTTGCATATGCTTCAATCATACTACTTGGTGAAAACCACCAACCATTCCAGAACAAGGCATAGACGCTTTCCCAATAAGGAAGCAATGAGGATTGCATTGAATTAATAATATCCCTTTGGGCTTTGATGTAATTTTCAGCAATCTCTTGAGCGAATTGAATACTTTCTTCCTGACAAGACCGGATCCTCTCTGTATATTGAGGAATTTCTCTCCTTGC
>JALZOS010000207.1 GCA_030913755.1 Thermoproteota archaeon
TAGCAGCTCTTATTCGACTTACGCCCGGAATGACAAAAGTTCTAGCAACGATAGCTGGACAATTGAACCTATCCAACATTGAGGCAAAATATTGATTATCCAATACACTGAATTTACCTACAGTTAATCCGGTTACAACTAGATCTGGCTGAGAAGCATTGATTGAAGATAGAATTAACTGAGCATACTTTTCAGGATTGTTTTCTGTCTCTTCGGAGATGTAGACTTCTGTAAATTCTACTCCAATCTGTTCTAAATACTGGGTGTGTTGTTCCTTCTCTTGCTTCTCTTCTGCTGCTACATCTTTCTTCTTAACTGACAAAACAGTTACCTTGAACATTCCAGAATGCTCCAGCCAGCTTGCTGTCTTCAATACAATATCTGAATGGTCTCCCCCATCATACAGAACAACCATCGTTTTCTTTTGTCTATCCGATTCGGACTTTGGTTCATTGTTTCTATCAGATTCGTCCAATACAAGCTCCTCGTCACTAGAGCCACCGGCTAAAACAGCGAGCACTTTACACGTTACAAGTGCCTGCAATGCTTTATTTCTCCGGAATGTTTCAAATTCTGTTATCAAAAGGTCAATGCGCTGTTCCTCAATTGTGGAAAGTAAAGCCTCAGTTGCATCATGAGAAATTCTCACGAGGTAGTGATTTAGTATGCTCTCCTTTTCTATGACTTTTTCTAATGGTTCGAAAGCTCTTGCTGCAGACTCCGTGAATGCGGTACCAGCAGAAAGTGGTGTCTGATTTGGTACGGTGATGACCCTCAGGATATTAATTTCACCATCATTGTCTTTTGCTATTCGGATGGCATACTTCGTTAATCGGTCGGGATTTTCCGGAGTATAGGGAACTAAAATCCTAAAGTCTTTCCTTGTAATATCACCTTCACTGGTAACGATTGGTGCGTAATGTTCAATTTCTTTTTTGAAAGTATAAAGCCGATATATTCCAAAGCCTATCAAAATCCAGAGTACGCTAATAGCCCAACTGATTGGCTGAGTAATTAAAAGATAAATTGCAAGCCCTATCTTTAAAAATATCGCGATGATTGGAATAATTGGAAAGAAGGGAGTCTTGAATCCATAGTCAAGCTTATCTCCATAAATTCTCCTTATAGTGATGACAGATATGTTTACTTGTGTAAACAGGAGCAAAAATATAACACCAGCAGCTAGAGCTATAACAGTGAGAGGTAGGCTATAAGCCATCACTGTCATTATTACCCCGGATGTTATCGTGGCGATGAGCGGTGTTTTGAATTTAGGATGAATTTGACTCAATTGGTGTGGTAAATTGTAATGTCTACCCATAGCAAATGCTACCCTTGCTGAGGAGTATGTAGTTGCATTCAAAGCTGCCAAGCTAGAGACGATACCACCACTGAGGATTATGAGAGGCCCAAACGGCAAGAAAGCTTCAGCAGCTTTCATTATACCTAAATCACCATACGTGCCTATGTACTTCCAAGCTGGTTCTCCGTTAGTGCCTACAGGAGAGAACGCTCCTATAGACACGAACGCTACGAGGCAATATAATACCACTACAAGAATAAGGGAGATGAAAATTGCTCTAGGTATATTCCTCTTTGGATTCTTTACCTCCTCACCAGTCTGGACGATTATTTCGTATCCTTCAAAGGCAATAAATGTCAATCCCATGGCAGCAACTATCCCCCCTATTCCCAGAGGAGCATAATTGTTTACTATATTCGAATACCAATTGGGATTATCTTGCATAGAGATAACACCAGCGGATATTAATGCGAAAATTGTTCCCAATTGAATTATCGTAACTATTATACCGACCTTACCTGTCTCAGAGGCCCCTCGGACATTGATATATACAAACGCGGCGATAGAAACAACAGCAAATAGCTTATCAAAGGGAATAAAACCAAATAGAGGCTCGTCTCCAATCAGTCCTGTCATCTTGAGTAAACTGAATTGAAACGAGCCATAGCCCACAGCGTAAAGGCTGCCTGCGACAATATGAGCAAACCAGGCCATCCATCCGCTTATGAAGGCATTGGGTCTGGGTAATCCTTCTCTAACCCAAAGATAACCCCCACCAGCTTCTGGCATGGCTGATCCCAACTCAGCATAACCCATTGCCGTAAAAACTGTGATTATTCCGTTAATAAAGAAGGCGATAATTACTGCACTCCCTGCAAGGCCGATAGCTGGACCGACAAGGACAAAGATAGCCCCACCAATCATACCGGCTATGCCAATCATAACGACATCTACAAGTCCTAAGGTTCTGACTAGGCGATGTTGGTGAGGAT
>JALZOS010000211.1 GCA_030913755.1 Thermoproteota archaeon
ACATTGAGGAGGACGTTAAAAGAGCTGCAGCCAATGGAATTAGGATGATTGGGAATTTGAGGATTGGTTCCTATGGTCGATAGATAACGTTCATACATCCAAAATCATTGAACGGAGTACTGACAGAGCTATGCGAGGCGGCTCCAAAAAATGAAGAAAGTGATGGTTCTTGCTCATTGTATCACTCAACTTGAATTCATTGTTGAGGGGGGAATTTTGTTGTTTTATGAAGACTTGTAACACAATTTTTCCGGAAGTAATATCATCTAGAACATTCTGCGTAAGAATTCCTTCGTGAACTCATCCGTATGTAATGTCCCACCAATATCCCTTGTCTTTATATTCGCTCTAAGCAACTCTACCAAAACATTTTCAATATGATTAGCCATCATTGTTAGTTCTCCATAATTCTTTTCATTCCTCTCAGCCAACCATTCGAACATCAGCTTTATTGACAAAAAAATGGAGGAAGGATTTGCAATATTCTTGTTTGCAATATCGAAGGCAGCACCATGGACTGGTTCAAACAATGCGAAATCTTGTCCAACGTTTGCCGCGGGACCTAGTCCTAAACCGCCCACAACTTGTGCTGCCTCATCAGAAATTATGTCGCCAAACAAGTTGCTCGTAAGTATAACATCAAAATCTTCGGGATTCCTTATCAAATTCATGGCACACGCATCAACATATAGCTCACTATAATTTATCTCCGGATATTTACTTGCCACCTTCCTGCATATACTTGCGAACAAACCGTCACCTTTTCTCATTACATTCGCTTTATGTACCGCGACGACTTTTTTGCCTTTATTTCTTCGCATGGCTTCCCTAAATGCATATTCAGCTATCTGGTTAGACGCCTTTGCAGTGGTAAGCCGCAATGCAATCACAGTTTCATCATCTATTGCAAATTCCCATCCTAAATAAACGTCTTCTGTGTTCTCTCTCACGGTTACAAGATCTATAGACGGGCTGAGTGACTTTACATTAGGATAGGATCTTGCCGGTCGGACATTTGCAAAAAGATCGAAATACCGCCTCAAAACAAGAATCACATCAGCAGCATATTCTCCCACGGGAGCTTTGAGACAAGCGTCAGACTTCTTCACTGCATCAAATGAAAAATCTGGAAGCGCCACTCCGTACTTTTCTTTAGCATTATCGCCTGCTTCGACTTCTAGTATTTTGAACTTTAGGTCAGAGCAGTTATCATTTATCGAGGTCAAAAGGCTTATAGCCGAATTGGCAAGTTCAGGACCTATACCGTCACCATTAATGAGGGAAATTGTAATATGTGTCAATTACGAACCACTAATATAATCGAATTAATGTATTTTTATTCTATTAATTAAGGCTGATTTTTTGAATACAATATCTTTCTTAACATCGTTTTGTTGATCGCATCCATTACAGCTTGGACTGATACCACCACGACATCTTCTCCTGACTTCTTCGCAGAAACCACATTTCCGTCCAGATCCTCAACTTTGACCGTAACTTCGGCCAATGCATCAGAACCACCTGTGATAGAATCAAGTCGATATTCACGTATACGTATGTTAGCTACTTCTGCTGCTATACTTTGTATTGCCTTGAGAGCGGCATCCACCGGTCCTACACCAGTCTCTGACGCAATGAAATCCTTCCCATGCGTATTTAGCCTGACCACTGCTGTTGGTATTATGTTCATTCCAGTAACTATGTGAAAATCATACAGCTTAAATTTTTCGTCAAATTTGTCGTTATGTAGCACCTCGCCTGCAATGGACAATAGTTCTGATGTCGTAATTGATGTGCCCTTGTCTGCAACACTCTTTTGCCTTTCTACAATGGCATGTAATTGTTCTTCAGTAGGATCTATGCCAAAATCAGCCAACATCGCACGGATACCGTGGGTACCGGCGTGTTTTCCAGCCTGCAACCATCTTTTTCTTCCAACAATTTCTGGACTTATCGGTTCATACGTTAGTGGATTACTGAGTATCCCATGGGTATGTATTCCAGACTCGTGTCCAAAAGCATTTTCTCCAATGATTGCCTTGTTTGGCTGGACAATCACACCCAAAGTGTTCGAAACGAATTTAGATATACCATACAATAAGTGAGTATTGATATTGTGTTTTCTTCCATACAGGCACTGTATGGCCATGACGAATTCTTCCAGTGAGGCATTCCCTGCTCTTTCTCCAAGGCCATTAATTGTCACGTGCGCGCACCTCGCACCTGAAATGATTCCAGCAATGGAATTTGCAACTGCTAAACCAAAGTCATCATGACAATGCATGCTCACAGGAATATTCGTTGCTGATACCACTTCTTTTACAAGCGATTTAATGTACTCGGGAGTAGCATATCCAACTGTGTCTGGGATGTCTATTCGGTCTACATGGACATTTGATACTGCCTTGAATACGCTAAGCAGGAATTCTCTATTAGAACGAGTTGCATCTTCTGCAGAAAATTCTACTTTTAAACCATGGTCTTTTGCATATTCCACCGCCCAAACTGCTCGTTCCAAAACCTGCTCTTTGGACATCTTTAATTTATACACCATGTGGATGTCGGATGTCGCAATGAAAGTATGCACATAATTCACTTCACAATTTATCGCTGCGTCAATGTCTGATTGTACCGCGCGAGCAAGCACACAGACCTCGCACTTCAATCCCTGCTTCACTATGCTTTTGATCCCTGCCAATTCACCTTCCGAAACAACAGGAAAACCTGCTTCGATCGCATCAACACCTAGCTCATCAAGTTTGGTGGCGATCTTCAATTTCTGATCTGGTGTAATGGATACGCCAGGTGTTTGTTCACCATCCCTCAATGTTGTGTCAAATATTCTGACTCTTGAATCGCCCATGTTCAATTTAGTTCCCTCTAAGGAGAGCGGACACGCCCGTGCGTGCCATCTCCATAATACCATAATGCTCAATTAGATTCTTAAACGCATCTATCTTATCCGGTGTCCCGGTTATTTCCACTGTGATAGATTTCTTGCCAATATCAAGAATGTTTGCCCTGAAGACTGATGCGTAATTCGTTATCTCCATTTTTGTAGCAGAGTCAATTGCCTGCATTTTTATTAACGCAAGTTCCCGATATACAGTATTGTCAACATCAAGTTGTTTTACTTCAACGACGTCTATCAGCTTTCGTAGTTGTTTTATAAGTTGATCTAAAGTGTACTCGTCTATTTTTGTGGTGATTGTCATCCTTGATAGGTCGGGTTGCTCTGTAGTACCAACTGTTATGCTTTCAATATTGAAATTACGTGCTCTAAAGAGATTTGTAATTCTAAATAATACTCCAGGTTTGTTTTCTACCAGGGAAGATATTATGTGAAGATGTTTTGAATGTGATTCCACAATTGACATTAGTTATGCACCAGTTATCATATCTTTCAAACCTGTTCCCGGAGCTACAAATGGAAAAACATCTTCTTCAGGATCTATGGGAATATCGATGACTGTTGGCAATTCGGATCTAAGTCCAGAGTTTATCGCCTTTTCCAATTCAGTCATTGTTTCCGCTCTGATTCCATTTGCACCATATGCTTCAGCGATTTTTACGTAGTCAGGACAATTGTGTTGCTCTACGCCCATATATCGCCTATCATAGAATGTTCTCTGCCACTGAGCCACCATGCCTAACATGTAATTATTAAGCAAAAAGACTATCACAGGAAGTTTTTCGATAACAGATACTGCCAAGGAATTTTCAGTCATATTAAAGGAACCATCTCCCGCAATGTCTACGACTGGAACTCCTGGTCGAGCGGCCTTGGCTCCTATTGATGCAGGAAAGCCAAAGCCCATTGTTCCTAGTCCCGTTGAACTGAAAAATGTCCCCGGCGAAATAATGTCAAAATGTAAAGAGGCCCACATCTGACATTGTCCTACTTCAGTAGTAACAATCGATTCTGGAGGTAATAGCTCACGTAATTTCTTTAATGCTTTCTTTGCAGTCATTTCCCTTGGATAGTCTTTAAGTGTTTCAGAATAGTAATCTATAAGTTCCTTCCTTCTCTTCAACCATTCATCTTCAAAACCCCTTTTAATTACTTTCTTTGACAGCATTTTTACCATAGTGCGCAATGAGGATTTTACATCTCCTACAATCGCCAAGTCAACTGACTTGTTCTTGCCTATCTCTGCTGGATCTATATCCATATGAATTATATTCATTCCTTTCCCAAATTCATCGAATCTTCCAACGGATCTATCCGAAAATCTGGCACCCACGGCAATGATAAGGTCTGCCTCTAGGATTATCCTATTTGCTTCTGGGTGTCCATGCATTCCAATGGGACCCATTGCCAGTGGGTGGTTTTCAGGAAACGCTCCCTTACCCTTAAAAGTAGTTACCACCGGGGCCATAACCGACTCAGCAAGTGCTTGCAATTCTGAAAAAGCTCCTGATAGAATGACTCCACCCCCTGCCATAATGATTGGTTTTTGCGCCGTGAGTAATAATTCAACTGCTTTCCCCACGTTGGCCAAGTCAGCGTCTATGATAGGGTTATATCCTCTAACCTTTATCAGATCAGGAAAATTGATATCAGCAGTACTTTGTTGAACATCTTTTGGGATATCAATCAAGACTGGTCCTGGCCGTCCGCTTTCAGCGATATAGAAGGACTTTTTCACCATTTCCGGAATTTCTAGAGCAGTTCTAGGTTGGAAAGCATATTTTGTACAGGGATTTGCGACTCCGATAATGTCAGTTTCTTGGAAGGCGTCTTTTCCAATCATTCCTAAGGGAACTTGTCCTGTGACCGCGATCATTGGAGAAGAGTCTGCATATGCGGTCGCGATTCCCGTGATAAGGTTCGTAGCTCCAGGTCCAGAAGTGGCAAAGCACACTCCAGCTTTTCGCTTAACACGGGCATAGCCATCTGCCATGTGGGCAGCAGATTGTTCGTGCCTGACTAGAATGTGTCTAAAATCAGCATCTACAAGTGCATCATAGATTGGCAAATTTGCCCCACCAGGGAGGCCAAAGATCACATCGACCCCCTCTTTTTCAAGCGAAGTAATAAGTGCTTTAGCACCAGTCATTTCTGTCATTGACAGGATTATTCACCAATCATTTCTTATATATACTCGTTGTCCTTAAAATAAAAGAAAACTTTCTAAATTAATCTAAATAATATCAGAGAATATTTGAAAAAAAGGTTGTCACATTCTTTTGCGAACAACGGCACCTACCTTTTCTTGGCAATCCGAGTTAGTACACGGGGATAGTTTTGAAAAAGATTAAAGTTAGATTGAAGTGGTTTTCTAACTATCAGTGGTAATGGGACGTTGGATAGGATAAGACGGTCAGAGACAGAAGACTACGACAGTCAAGTATACCAGAGTATTGCAGAGGATATCTTCGAGAAATTTATTTCAAAAAGTAATGTTATTGGTCTAGGGAGCGGACTAACAGTATCCTCAATTTTGAAGCATATGAAGCGGCTAGGAGAAAAACGAGACATCAAATTCGTGACTACGTCATTGCAGATAAAAAATAGTGCACAATCCATTGGTCTAAACATGATTGATGAAAGTTACATTCCAGATATTGACTTTGTATTGGATGGAGCCGATCAGATAGATTCTCATTTTAACATGATTAAAGGAGGGGGTGGTGCCTTATTACGAGAAAAGATCGTTATTTCTGCAGCAAAGCGTTTCGCCATAGTCGGTCATTTAAATAAATATGTTGACAGATTCAATTTACCGATACCTGTAGAAGTTCATCCGTTTGCAAGAAGTTTTGTTCTAAATGAACTAGGAAGGATTGGCGCGACACCTAAACTACGGATGCTTGACAAAGGATATCCATTCGTAACCGAGAACGGAAATATCATCTACGATACTAGCTTTACCGTTATCCAAGACATCCACGAAATGGAGGTAAGGATAAAAACTATTCCAGGGGTGATGGAGGTGGGAATATTTACCAAATGTGCCGATGCTTATTATGTTATAAATCCGAATAATACTTTTACCATCCTCAATTCACCAAGTGCCAGATAAGTTATTTCAGCCGTCTCGGCTTCAGAACCCATTTAATATTTCGCCAGAAGTATAGAAAGAAATCAAGGAGTTATAATTATTTGGAAGATAACCGGAAGATGTACTGCGATACATGAGATATTATCATTTGTTTTTGATGCTTAGTTCACTGTCATCATTATTATTATTTTGGATACCGGATTTTTCAACTATTTCTCTATCCCTGAATTGTATCGGAGAAGGATGCTCTGGAGACAGGTGTTATGGAGATCATTGCACTGGAAATGGATGTTCCGGTCCCACGTGCGGGGCCTCACAAGGGAATGGCGGATCCGGGGAAACACGCTCTGACACTGGCTCTGACACTGGCTCTGACACTGGCGAGTCTCTAGCTAAAAGCAGCGGGTTCAAAGATGGAGATTTGGAAGGCAGTATTGGACAGTTAGCTGGAGAGACACGAATAGATTGTATGTCTAATTGTACAGCTTGTCAGGATGAATTTTTTGCCACATGTCAAGAAATTACAAACGGCTTGAATTATGACAATTTTGATTACAGGGGAAAGATTCCTTTATCATTACTAGATAGTCAACTGTAGGATTCAGATGACGTATATTCTGGCATTAACAAACTCAAAGGTGAAAATTTTGGTACTCGAACTTTTTCGATAATAATAAAGGGTGATAGGTATTACCCTGAAACTTATGGAGATATAAATAAAAATCAAGTGATCAAAACGTCTTTTGCCTTGGAGAACGGCACTAGGGTGACATGGATTAATCTTGATGAGAATTCTAAGCACAGTATAGCAATTATCAACGATAAAAACGACAGAAAATTGTTTGAGAGTATGATACCATTTGCTGGAACTGCAGAGTATACATTTGGTTCTCCTGGAAATTATCTATTTTTTGATCCAGAGCATCCGTACTTGAACGGAAGTATTAAAGTGGATGATAATTCCGATGCGACGAGACATGTGAAGACGTAAGTTACAGATTAGTATGATTGTCTCGCTACCATCAGCTGTTTTTTTGTTCTGACTATTTCAACTTATCTTAGGATAAACAAAAATACGTTGCTCCACAATTAACTAATTATCTCTTCTCTATCGAGATGGTAAAATCGGTATGACTTAATTGTGAGCCACAGCTTCTGCACAGACGATTGGTAGGTTTCAACATGTCTCTCACTGATTTAAGATAGAGAGACCTGTTTGCCAAATTTCCACACTTAGCACACATTATTTCTATGTTAGGGCAAGACAACTATTGTAAACCCTACGTACGAATATCTTAATTGGAGTGATGTCAAAAGGTTGTGACCAAAAGAATAATTTTGTATAAATAACTTCTGCAAAAGTATTATATTATTCTTTAAGAAACTTACTTCAGATACTTTTTCGGTTTGCGACTGAATATGCTCTTACAACCCTCGCAACAAAAGTAATATCTCTTGTCTCCATACTCGTAAACAGTAGCAAGGGCTTCATCCATCTCTATTCCACATACTGGGTCAATGGGCATATTTCAAATAACAAAAAGATGCTATATAATTATTGTCAAACCTTCAAATAACCAGCTCGATCGTTGAGTTCATGATTAGTTAAAGATATCTTACATGAACCATAGATTAAAAGAACACTCGTGCAAGTTGTTAGTTTGTAGAAGATGGTTAACGGGACTATTGCAGAAAAGGATAAATATTTTTTTGACATAAGGACGATGATGACAGGAGAAACTCAGCTTAGAGCTAGGAGAACGAGAATGAAAATTCTTAAAGCCATAGCTGATAGAAATGGATCAGCTGGGTTTTCTGAGATAAAAGATGCAACAGATTTGTCAACGGGTTCAATATACTACCATCTGGAACGGATGGTAGTGTATGTAAGAAAGAGATCCAAGCATTATCATATTACAAAGGAAGGGTTGCAATTACTTGAACAAAATGCTCCAGTCGCTACTCGATGAGACTAGAATGGGATATAGAATGGGAACAATATCAATCATTTTTACTTAGAACAATGATTTCACAATGTTCGTATCTGTAGACTGTCACTCCGAAAAATGTTGACCGGCAAGGCAATCATCCACCAACAAGAGCGTCTGGCAAAAATTATTAATGATACAGCGGCTAGGTATTACCGTAAACCGTTACTTCTTTCGGGTGGCCTTGACAGTAGCATTCTTTCAACGGTAATAAACCCAGATTTGACAGTCGTAATTTCATTTGGCAACACCTCACAAGATCTTTTTCATTCCAAGATTGTGGCACAAAAGTATAGTAGATCTCATCTTGAAAGAATAATTGACTTTAGCGAATTTAACAGGCTGATTCCAAATGTCATCAGAATTCTTAAAACTTTCGATCCAATGGAAGTTAGAAATTCAACGATACTTTTTGCAGGAATGATGGAAGTCAAGAAAAACGGATATCTCGAAGTAGTAACTGGAGATGGCGCAGATGAACTATTCGCGGGATATAATTATCTTGGCAAATATTACTCAGATCCAAAAAAACTGCAAGAGATTCTTCATGAGTTGTGGAACTATATGCACTTTGCTTGTAAAGACATAGCCTATGCGGTAGGGATGAAAGTACATACCCCGTACCTTGAAGAACCTTTGATAGGTTTTGCCAGACGTCTGGATGTAAAAGAAAAAGTTCAAGAAGAAAAAGGGATTAAGTGGGGTAAGTACATTCTAAGAAAAGCCTTCGAAGATAAGCTCGGATCTTTGGTGTGGCGCAGTAAGATGGCACTCGAACATGGCTCGGAAGTGAGCAAGGCAACGGAATTCATAGAAGATGCCATAGATGATCAAGAATTTCAGTCGGAAAAGAAAAACACTTTCTCTGAACATGTCTCTATTCGGACTAAAGAACAACTTTATTATTACAGGATATACAGATCATTTTTTCCCCCACCTTTTGAAGAGAGCGGTTCAGCTCAGAGGTGCGCCCATTGCGCTGCCTGTTTACGTGAACCAGGACGGTATTGCGATACTTGTGGTGCCTTCCCTCTCACGCCTTGGAGATAGTTCATATACTTTGATATGCCTGATCACCGATAACGTCTAAATACAATCAAAAAGGATCGTAATCAATGACAGATAACCCGTTCAAAAAATGTATAAACCCGTCATGCAATATCATCTACGATATAAACAATACCATTCACACTTGTAGGTGTGAATCATTTTTAGATGTGGTATATCCAGCCCGTCCGTCGCGGGAGCTAACCGAGATTTTTTCCATCCGTAGAAATCCGAAAGGGAATATATTCAATGAAAGCGGGGTATGGAGATTCCGCGAGCTAATAAACTTTGCCGGAATAGATACCGAGGATTTTCAACAGTGCTCAAAGGTGCTTGTCTCCATGGATGGATCGGAGGGCCGACAATCCAAACCTTACAAGATGAGCAAAGTTTCAGAATACGCGAATATGGATCCTGAATGCATGTTTCTGCAACCAGAGGGATATAACCCTAGTGGCTCTTTCAAGGACAACGGAATGACTACTGCAGTCACCCATGCGAAAATGCTGAGAATCAATAGGCTGATTTGTGCTTCTACTGGTAACACTTCTGCTTCCGCAGCGATGTACGCTGCTAATGAGAATATGGAGTGTGAAGTGTTTATCCCAAAAGGAGAAATTGCACCAGGGAAGTTGGGACAGGCATTTCAATTTGGAGCACAAGTAGTACAGGTAGATGGTGACTTCGATGATGCGCTCTCTCATTCGCTTAAGGTTGCCAACGATAGCGGTGGCTATACTGTAAATTCAATCAATCCATTTAGAATCGAAGGTCAAAAAACGATCATATATAGAGCTTTAGAACACCTTGATTGGCATCCTCCTGATTGGATTGCATATCCAGGTGGAGCACTTGGAAATACTTCAAGTTGCGGAAAAGCACTCATGGAGCTGCTTGACTGGGGTTGGATAAAGAAAGTGCCTAGGCTTTTAGTAATAAATGCCAATGGGGCCAACACATTTTACGAGTTAACTAATGGACTGTATGACGGAAGAAAGCTGGAGTGGAACGATGGTAAACCTGACATAGAACTAATACGTGACTATTACCATGAAAGGGACAGAAAAGGGATCAAAGCTAAAACAAAAGCGACTGCTATTCAAATAGGAAAACCTGCCAACATAGTCAAGGCTTTGAGAGCAATAGAATTCACCAAAGGCATGGTTATAGAAGTAGACGATGAAGAGATGGGCGACGGAATGGCAGTAGTTGGTCTTAACGGATTTGATTGTGAAATGGCTTCTGGAGCAGTTCCTGCAGGTATAAGAAAACTTAGAAAGGAAGGCATTATTAGAAGGGACGACGTAATTGTAGGAATTTTGACAGGAAAACAGAAAGATCCAAATTTGTCCATTAATTATCACATGAATTCAAGAAACACATTCGCAAATCCTCCTACGACAAAATGAATTCATTGAACAAAAAAGCAAACAAAAACAGCGATGAAACCTGTACTTCATTGGCCGGCTACGAAGTGGTCAAAGCAGATCCTATAAATCAGAAAAGAATTATGAAACTGGTTGCTTATTTTATTTCTAAAGAAGTCAGAGAGAGAAAGAAGGATGGAGTTGTGGTAGGGCTTAGTGGGGGACTAGATTCCGCCGTGGCAATAGTTCTATCTGTGAAAGCCTTAGGCAACAAAAGAGTCGTTGCATTTATTCTTCCAGAAGGAAAACTTACACCGGGAATTGATTTGGTAAATGCACAGAAAATAGTCGAGAGTTTGAAAATTCAAGCGTTCACGATTGATATAGTTCGATCTAAGAATGATCTGTTGAAATTCTTGCCACAACATAGACTTGCTAGTGGAAATCTTTCCTCCAGAATAAGAATGGCGATTTTATATTATTATGCGACTGTGAATAATTTACTTGTCTTAGGGACATCTGACAAAAGCGAGCTAATGTTGGGCTATTTCACAAAGAATGGTGATGGCGCAGCTGACGTATTCCCTCTAGGAGGTTTGTACAAAACAGAGGTACGACACTTGGCACTTGAATTGGGATTGCCAGAAGCACTTGTAAGACAACCAAGCAGTCCAAGAATCTGGGCAAAACAAACCGCTGAAGGCGAAATAGGACTTCCGTATGACAAAATCGACGAGATTCTAAGAGCATTAGAAAAAAACCTACTGAAAGAATGTAGCGCAAATAAGAGTGACATTAAAAAAATACTGACATGGATAAATAAAACTCAACACAAAAGAGAATTTCCACCTATCTGTAAGATTATCCAGTTGGGGTGACGGGCATTCGAGTAACATGATGTTATTTTTATACTCGTCATAACCATCTGAAATATTGCCAGTTTCAAGATCACATTTAAAAATTCTATTGGGCATTGCGTCAACAGTTACGGTCTTTGGTTTAGTAGTGTTTGTAATGACATCATCTCAAACATTTTTATACTTTTCACTACCCAACCTAAGTCTTGCCGCTTTCTTCGCATACAAATACGTGAAGGCTACGTCAAAGAAATCATTTTCGAGGGTCTCCAATAAAAACAAAAGAAAACATTAGAGACCCTGTCAATTGAGGAGAAAAATGAGTAATGCCATAGCTCCCAACGAAGTAAAGAGAATAACTGTTGCCTTCCACATCCCCATACTGGCTTCTTGACTGATATTCCAAATTCCTCCTTGTCCAGAAGAATTTTTTATGTTTGCGTAACTGTAAATATTTTTGAAATCGGCTGAAGGCGACCACGTAAGATTAAACTTATCATTTCTAGATCGAGATAGAAATGATTCATCGTATTTCTTACGAGCCCCATCATCTGAAAGAACCTCAAACGCTTCCACAACATACATGAACTTTTCCTTTGATTCATCAGAATTGCTATTTTTGTCAGGGTGATATCTTAAGGCCATCATTCTAAAGGATTTCTTTATTTCTCCCGTTGAAGCCTCCCTGCTCAAACCCAAAACCTTATAGTAATCCTGCACATATTCAAATAGAAATATCTAATAAATAACTTCTTCTAAATTCAACACTGGTGCCTCTTTTAGACGGTCACTAAAAATATTCCCACATATTATTATCACATTATGAATTCAATTGAAACCATGCATAAGGAAATCGAATTACAAAGTAGTAAGTTGACATCGCTACGGTTACCACGGCTTAGAGGCGTCAAAGATTGCATATTTGTTGGTAATGGTGATTCATATGTAGCTGGACTTATTTCAAGTTATGTTTCCGGTTTTAGATCACTTTGTCTTACGCCGCTTGACCTCATCACATTTCCACAAGTTGCTGAAGGCCGTCATGTCTTTTTTGTTTCTGTTTCAGGTAACACTACTACGAACATTCGTGCAGCAAATGTGATGAATACTCGTCATGTACCTATAACCGCCATCACGATGGATCCCAACAGTCCCCTTGCCAAAGCCTGCGATGATGTAATTGAGATTGATGTCCCACGATCGCCGGAGGTAACGTCAGGTACCCTGACGTTCACAGCATCCACTATCATCTGTCTCTCGCTAATATCGGATATTGCCAATACTGCATTAATCCCTGAGATTTATGAAAATTGTAAAAAAAATTGTCAGCTATATGATGACATCACCTTCACAGAACAGGTTTATGTCATTTTAGGAAATGATCTTCTTTATCCATGTGCTATATACGGAAAATTAAAAATTAACGAAATTTTTGGTTTTCCATCTATTGCATATTCTTCAGATGAATTTTTTCATGCATCCCTTTTCGGTACGCGGGTAACAGATTACATATTATTGCTTGAAAAGAAGGAAATCAGACAAAAGTGGAAGAAGAACACGATCTGCGAATTACTATCAAAAGTTGGAATAAAGAACATGTCCCTTAGCTGTGGAAATAGGTCTGTCCTCGAAACAATCCTTACGTCAATTTTTCTTCAACAGATCATCTTTGTTAGCCAAGCAAAAAAAATGGGTATAACAGAATGTAGCTTCTTAAAGAACAAAAGATATCTCTCGATTAGCTCAAAGATGATATATGGGTGCGATTGCAAGCACTAGAGCATCTTAACAAATACAACAATCGCAAAGACAAGGTTGTCGTAATTATTAAATTTAATGTGTTCCCAAAAATTTATAATTATTCCAAATCTATTTATCTTCGAGATGACCATTCTGTTTTGATGGGAAGATTCTTTGGGAGAACGAGTAATAAGGTAGCAGAGTCTCCCAGTGAGTCCTCCGACGCTGAAGCAAAGCAGAAATCCGATTATCGAGAGATACAGTCAAGGGATCTTTACAATAAAGGTGTAAATCACATGTCCAACGAGAAGCTACTAGATGCCATTCGCAGCTTCGAGTTAGCCGTTCGCATAGATCCTCAGTATGTCGATGCATGGGTCAAGAAGGGTTATGCTCATTTTCATTTGGGAGAGTATACTTTAGCTATTGCTTCTTATGATAAGGCATTGGACATCGATCTGGATAACCCTGAAGCCTGGAATTTGAAAGGTTTATCATTTTATAAAATGAAGAACTATGATAGAGCCATTGAATGCAGTGTAAAGGCTATTGATGCTGATCCTAATGACGGCATGTCTTGGTATAATCGTGCATGTTATCTTACTCTTAGTGGTAGAGTTGATGAGGGCATGGAGGCTTTAAGAAGAGCTATCGAAATTGACATATCCCATGCAAAGAAAGCCGTTAGAGATAGAGACTTTGAAAATGCACAAGCTGAAGAGGGATTTATGAGGATAATTGAGGTGGTGGTTCTGGAATCTCTAAGACAGGGCTATGATTACTCCGGTAAGATCGTTTGGGTAACTGGAATGAGCAAGGACGACGTGGAGGATGCGTTGCTCAGGCTAGACATGAAAGGATTGGTTATAAGGCGGGAGAAGAGAGGTTTCATAGGAAAAGACGAGTATTACGAACTGGCACATGGGTTATCGGAAAAAGTCGGAGAAGTGAAACGATCAGGTTTCCTAAACACAAAGAAAGAATTTTCAGCTCCTTTACAAGAGATCAAGGATATTCTCGAAAATTTGGACAAGGCCGTGGAAGCGGTAAAAAAAGGTGACCTAGGTCAGACCACAGAAAACTTTGATCAACTCATAAGCCCCACGAAGCACGGAAGTACGATGATTGAACAATTTTTTGACCAGCATCGTGACTTGAGGTTGTTCCGTATCAGATTGGCAGATAGAGGACAGGAATACCTTACGTCTCACAAGTCTGAAATATTACAGCTGCTTGGTGATGTCATTGAGAGGATAAGAAGCAGTCCTGTTTCGAGAACTATTCGTAAATAACATGCGAACCAGATTTCATACACACTTATGTGCATATCCAACAGACTATCTGATATTTAATCTTCAGGAATCTCATCTACGCAAAGTCATAGGACATACTGAAGAACGACTTTATTAAGGCAAGGTTAGATCATCACTCTTCTGTTTTGAAATCGTCGCACTGGTTAAAATCTAACTGCCTGATTCTAGAAAGCATATTAATATCAGTTTGATTGAAAAATAACTATGGAAAAAGTTTTTGCTCACGTGAGTGAAAAAGAAATTACTAGAGCAATCGCTAACATGTTCAATGAAACACTTGTTGAATATACCGATTCAGATGTGATAATAATTGGAGCGGGACCCGCTGGCTTAATGGCTGGAAGGGAGTTAGCAAATAATGGGATTAAGACACTCATAATTGAACAAAATAACTATGTCGGAGGGGGATATTGGGTAGGAGGCTATATGATGAATCCAGTTACGGTTAGAGCCCCTGCACAAAAGATTTGGGAGGAGCTTGGAGTGCCCTTTAGAAAGATATCTGAGTCATTATTTGCAACATGGGGTCCGCATGCTTGTTCAAAACTCATTGCCGCTGCTTGCGATGCAGGTGTAAGATTTCTTCAGTTGACCAAATTTGATGATCTGGTTCTAAAGGAGAATAGAGTATGTGGCGTGGTTGTAAACTGGATGCCAGTTTCTGCACTGCCGAGAAACATAACTTGTGTTGATCCTATAGCTCTAGAATCAAGGATCGTGATCGACGCGTCTGGTCATGATTCTGTAGCCGTCAAGAGACTAATGGATAGAGGATACATCGAGTGGAAAGGAATGGACCCAATGTGGGTGGAAGGCGGCGAAGACGCCGTAGTGGAAAAAACTGGAGAAGTGTTTCCTGGATTAATAGCAACCGGAATGTCTGTGACTGAAACCCATGGTCTTCCACGTATGGGACCAACTTTTGGTTCCATGCTGATGTCTGGTAAAAAAGCGGCGCAGATTACCTTACACAAGTTAAAAGAAATGTCTCCCCGGCCGAAAATACAGATAAAATAAAGTGCTAAAAAGGCCAAGTCCATTCAAGACTTTTTCATGAAAATCGCGTATATACATCTGTACGGCAGTAGATTAATAACAAAGAGGAGATCTAATGTAATGAAAAAGGAATTAGAAAGGGTTTTCCCGAACGTGGTGATCGATGTTAGAAAATCCATGCCGATTCGCTTATTCGATGATTACCCAGGAATATATCGGACTGTCAACCGTACCAGCACTACTTATACTAATAATGGTTTTCAAAACAAATCTATTAGCAATATAGACTCCTTTTTTCAAGGCAAGGGTAAGAGTCATACTTTGCTTGATGGATTTGTGTTACAGAGAATTTATTCAGAATTTATTTGTGAAGATGAAATGGAGCTGGGGCATGTGCATGTAATATTCAAAGATAGTCTAGTTGCGACGTATGACGAAGTTGATAGAAGATATCATGCAAGGACACTAATATGCGGTACGCCCAGTATAATTTCTACAAGCGGAATTGTAGAAGCTCCTGCTAAGCCGAGAGACTACTACTTTAAAATGATGCTAAGTGATTTACTTGACATTAGTAACGAAGAGATAAAAACTCAATTTAATGGAAGGTTTATTGATTACGGCGATCCTTCAATGTTCTGTGCTGCTTTAGGATTTGCAGTTCAAGCTGTCTTCTATTTTCTCACCGACGGTGATCCCTTTTGCAGAGAAAATACTTGCAGGTTGTTTAACTCCCACTGGCAGGAAGAAATGATACGTTCTCAAGTCAAGACGGCAAAGTTTTGCAAAAACCACGAAACTCTATTATCATCTATTTATCATAACTAATTGGCATATTAATTGCTTGGTCTATATATAGAACCCGAAAATTAGAACAACGTACGTACAGAACAATCAATGTCGATACTAACGATTTGAAAGAGTTGGGGGAATATGAATGGACTAATGACGAACAAATTATTAACTGGTAAAATCTACTTATCCACTTAACGCCTTATGTCCGAAACTCAAAAATACAGGGTACATGACTTGGAAAATAAGAAAATTTACGACGAGATTAAGGATCATTATGACGTCATAATTATTGGTTCTGGGCCTGCTGGTTATGCTGCTGGAATATATACTTCTCGCGCAAAGCTTAAGACTCTTCTAATTACTGGAACTCTCCCCGGTGGTCAGCTTATGACTACGAGCGAAGTTGAGAATTACCCTGGCTTTCCCAACGGAATTTTCGGCCCTGAATTAATGATGAACATGAGACAGCAAGTAGAAAGATTTGGTGCTACTATTATAGATGACGAAGTGACAAAAGTAGATTTTAAGACGCATCCCTTCTTAATATCCACGAATTCAGAAACATATGAAGCCCTTTCAGTCTTGGCATGCACTGGAGCTTCTCCACGTAAATTAGGCATAGAAGGGGAATATCAGTTTAGTGGCAGAGGAGTATCATATTGCGCAACTTGTGATGGGCCCTTTTTTAAAGGTGAAGATATTGCAGTCGTGGGTGGAGGAGATACTGCTTTAGAAGAAGCTACATTCCTAACAAAATTTGGCCGATCAGTAAAGATCATACACAGAAGAAATTCATTACGTGGAAGCAAAATCTTACAGGAAAAAGCACTTGAAAATTCAAAGATCCGATTTCTCTGGGATCATATTGTCGTTGGAATTAATGGTAACAAGAAAATAGAAAATATCCAAATTGAGAGTTTAAAGGATGGGAAAAAACAGACACTCAATGTTGGAGGACTCTTCGTTGCTATTGGTCATGAACCAAATACGTCGATATTCAAAGATCAGCTTGAGCTCGATGATAGAGGATACGTTGTGTTAAAGGAGCGCACTAAAACTAGTGTAGAAGGTGTGTTTGCTGCTGGAGATGTTCATGACTTTCGATATCGACAGGCCGTAACGGCAGCGGGCTTTGGTTGTATGGCTGCATTAGATGTTGAAAAATGGCTTGGCGAACAAAAATGGTGGAAAGGATAGAAACAGTTGCCTGCTCCTTAAGAATTATGGAAATAAGCTAAAGGTGGTAGTTTAGTCTCTGCTTCCTTATATTCATTTTCTGAAAGCAAGTTTTGTTGCGAGTATAGACTTTTGAATTTTCTTCCATCGTCCGCAAAGATCCCAACGAGTATGCCTTTGTCAATCGACTGAGATACTTTAATCATGGCGGACATCACAGAACCAGATGAAGGTCCAACAAATAGACCTTCTCGATACAATAAATCCTTCACGTAGTTAAGTGATTCTTTGTTAGATGCTGTGAACCATTGATCCACAGCTTTCTGTCTTCGTTTGAACAATTCTGGCATCGCAGATTCTTCAAAGTTTCTTAATCCTTGAAGAATGTGATTTTGTTGTGCCTCAATGGCTATGATCTTGATATTTTTGTTCTTTTCCTTTAAGAATGTGGCAGTTCCAGTAATGGTGCCTCCGGTGCCACAACCACTAAAGAAGTGAGTTACCTTTCCTTTCGTCTGTTCCCAAATTTCCGGACCTGTACCTTCATAGTGAGCTAAGAAGTTTGCCTCATTCTCGTATTGGTTGGGCATGAAATAAATGTCAGGTCTAGGTTTTGCTATAGCCGCTGCAAGTGCAATACTCTGGTCAGTTCCGGCCCCCACCCTGGGACAGAGGTCATCGGACGTTTCGTGAAGAGTCGCTCCAAGTTTTCGTAAAATAGATTTTGTTTCTTCACTTACCTTTTCTGGAATAACTATCTCTACTTTGTAACCCATTGACGTAGCGATACCGGTTAGAGCTATTCCTGTATTTCCCGAGGTCGGCTCGATAATGATGCTCTTTCCCTTCTTTAGTACACCCGTCTTCTCCGCTTCCTTTACCATCCAATATGCAGGACGGTCCTTTACTGAACCAAAAGGATTGTACCACTCCAACTTTGCATAAATCTTAATTTTGTTCGTAGAGTAGTTTGATAATTCAACTACTGGGGTTCCTCCTATACTTTGAAGAAGATCAGGCCCACTAGTGGACGTCAATCACTTAGCCTTCTTTATCAGGAATTCTAAATCTTTAGCGTTCTTGTTAATGTAAATGAGCTCATGACCAGTTCTTTTTACCCATCTTGATATATCCTCCTCAGATTCAGGGTCGTCAGCTATTACCTTGAGTTTATCACCTATTGTAAGTCTTTCAATCTCAATCTTGGTTCTAAAAACTGGTTCTGGGCAATAAAGACCTCTGACGTCAATAACCTTTGCAGATGATTCTTTGTTATTTATCATTTCGGAACACCCTTATTTACTGTAGCGTAGACCGATTTATATTAATCGTTTATGCTAACCATGTCTACACAAATATCGAACCATAAATGGAGTCATTATAGGATTACTGTGAAAAATGGTATGTTTATTATTAGTTTCCTTTAACTGATTCTCCAGAAACTAAGAAGACTGTTATTATTCTATCTTCCAGTATCCCTAAAAAAGTCATTTTGTTTTGGTCGGATTAACTTGGATGCCGTGACGTTTTTGAATTCAAACTGCCATCCTCTAACTATTGCCGCAGGTATACGTAGGGATTTTTTCATCACCAATTCCGCAGCAGATGCGATTTCATCGGCTACCGCTATTTCAGTTATTCGTAAAGATTTCCCAAACATGTCTTTTTCACCTATGTAACTTATGATCGGTTCTACCCCTGAAATCCCTATTGCGATATTGATTTGCCCCTCTCTGAATGGTCTCCCGAAAGTATCAGTTATTACTATTCCCACGTCTTTCTTCTCCTTCCGCCTAATCTCTTCTCTTATCATACTTGCAGTTCCATCCGGATCTATTGGCAATAATGTAACCTTATTCTCATCCTCGTCCACGTTGCTAGTGTCTACGCCGGCATTGGCACAGACCAAACCATGTTTGGTTTCTGATATGATCACTCCTTTTTCTAAGCGTATTAATTCCCTTGATTCGGAAATTATGAGCTCAACCATTCTGGGATCCTTCTTCTGCACTTCAGCTATCTTTCTAGCTTCAAATGAAGGGATAATGTTTGTTAGATCAACCACCCGGCCCTCCGATTTCGATATGATTTTATGCGTAATGACAACGATATCCTTGTCGTGCAAGTATTGATTTCCCTCTCTTATCGAATTCAAAATTATTTCACTAATATCGTCACCATTCCGTATATCTCGAGCAACAAATATCGGAATAATTTCTATTCTATTTGAATAATGCAGTCTATCCTGTCATCCCCAATAATGAAACATTATTGTTTAGTGTTCGTCAGCACAGCTTTTCCAAATTTTTTTTCTAGAAGATTTAACAAAAGAGTCAAATCTCTGATCTCAATTATTGCATCGGCCCTTACCTTTACTACATCAACAGGACAAAAACCAATGGTAAACCCAGCGATATCAAATAATTTAAGGTCGTTGGCTCCGTCTACGACCACCACAATGTCTTCTTTCTTTATCCCCCATTCTTTAATAATCTCTTTGACCGCATTCGACTTGTCAGAAGTTACACTAATTATTACGTCATCCAGTTTTCCGTCTTTGAACACAAGTTCATTTGAATATATTTTATCTAATAATAATTCCTTCTTGAGTCTATCGGTAATTATCGTGAATCCTCCAGAGACGGCGATCATCTTCCAACCTGCTTTCCCCAGAGCATTGCAGAGGACCTTTGCTCCAGGCATTATTTCAAGATTTTCTCCGATGCTCAAAGCGTCTCCATATGGAATACCACGTAGTGCGGTTACGCGCTTGCACAATCCGTCTTCCCAGTCTATATCTCCTCGAATACCTTGTTTCGTAATGTCCCAAATTTCTTTTTCTTTTTGTGGTCCAAATTTTTGCGCCAGTACTGGTAAATACTCCGCATTTAGCAATACGCCTTCTACATCGAAGATAATTAACATATCAACTATTGTACGAAAATCTCCACTTCTTAGAATATATTAAGTTTCTTTAAATAAATGAGAAGAATGCGTAAATCATGATCTTTAAAAAGCGCCTGAGTTCAGGTACTGTTTGTGTATTCCGATTTTATAAGGTCTTGCCCCTCATCAAGGCACCTAAAGCAATGGATGTGATATGATCTTTGGTGAATCAATTATTAATTTCATAATAAACAGCGTTAGCTGAACCATTTCCCCACGTGGAAAACGTAAAGTTTAAAACATTTAGTATCCATTTTCGCAGAAAATAAACTATAAACGCAAAGACATGGAATAGTATGCGTTAGCACATTTTTTGTAAGTTCAAGTGACGGTACCATAGGCATATTTCCTGTTTAGGAAAGGTCATATAGCGCAACGTTACATCGTTAATGAACTTCAATGAGCGACGTGCCAGAAGCAAAATATTTAGTAACGGTGAAAAACGTTGAGAAAGCCATAAAGTTGGATGACATTGCAAAAGCAGAACTACATAGTGTAGGAATGATGGATGATAAGGGGAAACTTAAACTAAAGGGAGTAAGTCCCAAGATGTTAAGGCGAATGAAACTTGAAGCAGTCGATTGTCCAGTCCTAATGAAAGAGGTGGGATTCGTACAATGTTATGTGTGTAGTAACTTTCACAGTAGAATAAGTGGCAAAGTCTATTGTAAGGGAGAACCACTCCAAGTAGGATAAGCTTCATAAATCAACCAAATTAAGTTAGTCAGGTTTGAAGAAGGAAATAGGCATAACTGCTTCCCGCGATTCAGATTTTAGTGAGTGGTATCTCCAGTCTGTAACTAAGGCAGGTTTAGCAGATTATGCACCAGCAAAAGGATTCATCGTGCTCAGACCTTATGGTTATGAAATTTGGGAAATAATCAAAGGGATTCTAGACGAAAAACTAAAGAAACTTGGACATCAAAACGGTTTTCTGCCAACATTAATACCTGAAAGTCTGTTGTCCAAGGAACAAGATCATTTCGCTGGCTTCATGCCAGAAGTATTTTGGGTTACCAAAGCAGGTGACAATGAACTTGCCGAGAAGTTAGCAATCCGTCCTACTTCAGAAACTTTAGCCTATTCTATGTTTGCTAAATGGATTTCCAGTCACCGGGATCTTCCTTTGAAACTAAATTTCTGGAATAGTGCTCTGCGTGCTGAGATCAAGTCTACTAAACCGTTTATCAGAAATTCAGAATTTTTATGGCAAGAAGGTCATACAGCCCACTCAACTGAGGAAGAAGCAGACATTGAGGTCAGATTAATACTTGATGTTTACAAGGACCTTGTGGAAAACTATCTCAGTATACCAACTATATCAGGTTATAAATCTGAAAAAGAAAAGTTCGTGGGAGCAAAATACACAACTTGCCTCGAATCATTAATGACAGACGGAAAATCTTTGCAGATGGCCACTTCGCATCAACTAGGTCAAAACTTTGCTATTCCGTTCGAGATCAAATACCTGGGAAAGGACATGATGGAGCATTTTGTTTGGCAAACATCATGGGGCATCTCTTGGAGATTGATTGGAGCAATAATAATGACTCATGGTGATGACAAAGGACTCATAGTGCCTCCGCGTGTTGCCCCTATCCAGGTGGTAATAGTTCCGATTTACAAAGATATTAACAAAGAAATGGTGGTATCAACCGCGCATCGTCTAAAAAATATTCTAAGGCTAGATGGGATACGAGCTCATTTGGATGACAGAGATGAATACACATCAGGATGGAAATTCAATTATTGGGAAACGAAGGGAGTGCCATTGCGTGTAAACTTGGGTCCCAGAGATGTCGAAAACAATCAAATAGAATTGGTCAGGAGAGATACGAAACAGAAGGGTATTGTTAGAAATACAGATGCAATTGCAGAAGTTAAATCGTTGCTCTCTAAAATACAAATCAACCTTTTTGATCAGGCTATAAAAAGTTTGGGTGAAAAGACAAACGTTACCTCAGATTTGAATGAGGCCAAGACATTGCTAGAAACTAAAGCAGGTTTCATCTCCACCTTTTGGTGCGGAAATGGTAAATGTGAAGAAAAAATAAAAGAAGAAACGTCTGCAGATATCAGGCTGATTCCCTTTGAAGGACAAGATAATCTTGATGGCAAATTATGTATTTTCTGTCGATTGAGTGCAAAATCAAAAGTCATTCTAGGCAGGGCTTATTAACAAGTAGATATATGGGAGCAAGGCTAAATCAGACTAGCATTTGACTTCTATAGAGGATCTGTTTGCGTTCTACGATGATTTTGGCTATCCTGGGATACTATTAATAAGTTTCATAGGGAGCATAATAGTTTTCGTTCCAGTTCCGTATTTTCCAGTTTTAATAACGGCTGCATTTAATAAGAATCTAGATCCTCATTTAATTTCTCTTTTTAGTGCGATAGGAGCTGTTTCTGCGAAGCTCATTATTTTTTACGCGAGCTATTACGGTAGGAACATTCTGAGTTCTAAGGTAAGGAGTAAAATGCTGCCCTTGCAAAGATTGTTAAGTAAATATGGTTGGGGTGGAGCATTTGTTGCAGCGCTTACGCCTATACCCGACGACCTAGTGTATATTCCACTTGGTTTAGCTAAGTATAGTCCATGGAAATTTGCCACTGCCACATTTGCTGGAAAATTTATATTTAATGAAGTCCTTGTGTTAGGTGCAGTATATTTTGGTAAGCCCTTTGTGGATAAATTAATTTCAGACACGAGTACGCCATTCACATTAATCGTAGGCGCCGGAGTAAGCATAATAGCTATAGGAATAATAATATACCTGTCATACAAAATAGATTGGGCAAAAGTTATCGGCCGTTGGTTTCCATGGACAGTAGATAAATCTGAGGGAAGTAGTGAGTAGTATATTCACCTTTGTATATTGCATACATGTATGAAGAAAATCCATGATTAGGAACAGATTTTTTGATCCAATTTTATAGACAAACTTAATTTTAATTATATTCTATTCTAAATATAATATGAAAATATTCTCAACCACATAAATATCGTATATTCCGTACTCTAACAGAACATACACATATAGAACAGATTTATACATCATACTCATACACTATCGTTTGGTATTCAGATACTTGTACTAGTCAACAGTAATTCGTCCAATCTGATGACGAAGCGCACTTAGATTTGTCTGCTTACTTTAGTGATCTTGATTTTTCTTTAAGAGTTGATCATTTTATTTCCAATATTGGTTGATCTAATGTGACAGTAAAATAGAGTTAGAGATTGGCCCGTCAACGCCAAGACAACCGCCATAGATATGCCAACTATTCCAAATTGATTTCCAAGATATAGCATTAAAATTATTTGCAAAGTCTGGTAGACGGCAGATCCAATGACAACGTAAATCGTTTTGTGTAAGGAGAGAAATCGTGAATTCAGAGTGCTAATAACCATCATTGGGATTATACCAATGCTCAGTATTTTCATGGAATTCACAGATCCGAGATAGTTTGGAAAAAAAGTGTCGATGATGTAGGGACTAAGAGCAAATAATAATGCAGTCAATAGTATGGAAAGGCCAATTCCATACAATCTTAATTTATTCTTCTTCTTACCGCTTGCTTCCTCAGGTATAAGATATTGATAAAAACTAACCGGTATCATGCTGAAGAACATTAGGAATTGAAAACCTAGTTGATAGTACCCAAGAGTGGCGTAACCAAATATCGGGGCAATTAGGAGCTTATCGAAGTATAACAAGAAAGCATTTGATAAATTGTAAGAGTACAAGTGAAGGGATGTCTTGAAATTACCTCTTATATCTTCAAACCTTTTACTGAACAGACGAATTGTTTTGAAATATATCCGACTGAAAGCAAAAAATGAAATGACAAACCCTAGAAGGATCCCAAAAACGCCAAGGTAATAATATAAAACTAGCGATAACACAAGCTGGGAACCTCTTGCGCCTATTACGTTTAACGCATAGTGACGATACATTTTTCTCCCGAGAAGCTCATATGAGGCCATCATCCAAAATGCCATTCCGATCACAAAGAAGCCCAATATCCAATCAAACAGTGAAACTACTATTGCGCAGAGGGTTGCAGAAATTAAAATGATTTGATTCGCTTGGACATTTATACCAGCGTTCCCCTTAGGGAGAATGGTCGTGACCGTCG
>JALZOS010000247.1 GCA_030913755.1 Thermoproteota archaeon
ATTCTGGAGTTCGTCGAATAAAGAATCGTCAAAATACTCGATCGAGCTGGTTTTTCCATGCATTACTTTTTTTGCGTTTATAACTTTGCCACCATAAACATGAGCTATTCCTTGATGCCCCAAACAAACTCCCAAAATTGGGATATTGGGGCCCAGTACAGTTATGACTTCACCACATACTCCAAACGATTTTTTGTCTGCTGGATGACCAGGGCCCGGTGAAATAACAATGCCATCTGGACACATTTTTCCTATTTCAGCAATTGTAATTTTGTCATTTCGAATTACACTTGGTGAAGTACCAAGTTTACCCAAGAGCTGAGCCAAATTATACACAAATGAGTCGTAATTATCAATTACCAAGATTTTTCTCAAATGTATCACTAACTATGCCGAGAAAGACATGTTTGTTAATCTGCTCTATTTTTGTCTTGAGTTTTATTTATAGATTATAAAATTCGATTCCATAATTGGTTAATTAGCCTTAGAAAAGTAGTAATAAGGACGTACAATACAATAAAATATTCCTTACATTCTCTAATGTCATCTTCAAATGGCTAAGGTTTTCATAAACGGCTACGGAAACATCGGGCGAAGGCTTGCAACTGCTTTTTCCCAAGATAAAGAAATTCAATTTATAGGAATAGGAAAGTATTCAGTTGATGAGCGAGTCAAGGATGCGGTGGACAGAAATTTTCCTTTATATGTCCCAGAAAATATGGTCTCGAAATTCGAGGAAAAAGGATTTCCTGTCTCGGGGAACATATCCAGTGCAATCATTGAAAGTGATATTGTCATCGATGCAGCAAAGGATGGATCTGGTTATAACAATAAAGTTACGCTGTATGAGCCGTTAAACAAGGCAGCTATATTTCAAGGAGGAGAAGATAGAACAGGAGTTAAGAAGGTAGCTGATGTGATTCATAATTCTAGGGTAAACTACAAGGACATGTTCAAGAAAAAATATGTTATACAAGGAAGTTGCAACGTTTCTGGGATGGGAAGGATTCTCCAGCCTATGATTGAGAAATATGGAAGTGAAATTGAGCGATATGATATAACCCTCATCAGAAGGTGGGCCGATCTGGAAGATTTAAAAGAAGTCAAAGATTCTATAGAATGGGATAAAAACCCCCACCATCAAGACGATGTAAAATCATTCCTACCAATGGTGAACTTGTATGTTGAGGCATATAAGGTTCCTTCGAGGATGATGCATGTGCACCAGATGACAGTTAGATTCAAGAGTGCGGCACCAGATATGGAATCATTTCTGGATATTTACAGGAATGAGTTTGGCGTTGCAATTCTTAGTAATGCAAGAGGAACAGGAGACATTCGTAAGAAAGCAATAGATCTTGGGTTTGAACACGGAGATACAAATATGGTACATATTCACTCCGACACAATCAGAAAACAGGATGACACATTGAAACTTCTATATTCTGATGATCAGACAGGAATGGTAATACCTGAAAATTACCTCCTCCTTCAGTCCATGTTATACGGAAGGCCTGCACGCGATGCTTACAGCCGAACAGACGCAATTTTTCATATAGAGAGAAAACGAAAGATACTTGAAGAAGAATTCAAATCCTGAGAGATGATCTGCGACATTCATTGGCACATGAAGTACTGATACCAACAAGGTACATCCACAGGAAGGAAATTTATTTAACATCTTATTTATTTCTATTCACGTGAGCTAGTGCACGGGTTACTCGAAAGAGAGGAAACTCCTCCCTCATAATAGGCACTCGAATTAGTGATAATTAGCTGGAGACAGCTGGCAACGAAACAGAAAGGAAATCCAGTCAGTCAAAGATGATAGTGATGGCAAATAGCCTGAAGATACTGATGCTGGAATGAAACCGTCGACCCGAGTGGAGCAAGGCCAAACAGGGTCAAACATTCCTATATGTGCCCAGGTTGGCCGCTGAGCGGAATCCCGTCTAAAACAGAAGGAGGGTTACGGCTAGCACACGTATTTTTTTTAAAGATCACTCCCTGGTAAAGTTTTTTGTAATAAGTTAAAATGTAGGAATTCAAGTCTTCAGCATGGTAATGCCGTATCTCTTTTGCGATTCACCCCGCTCTCTTGAATTATCGAAGAAATATGGTTATCCCTCATGGATGACATCAAGATTTATTGAAATCATTCCCGATACACAGAAGTTACTGGAGGCTCTAGCGTCAAAACCGAGAAGATATATCAGGATAAATACATTAAAAACGAAAGTCGAGGATCTTGTTGATAGGCTTATAGGTATTGGATTTAATATAAGACAGACAATCCTCCCCGAAGTTATTGAAATTACAAGAGAAAAGTTTTCTCTTGGCTCTACAATCGAATATCTTTTGGGTTATTATTACATACAGGATCTTAGTTCATGTCTTGCTGTCGAGGAATTAGATGTTTCAGCTGGACAAAGGGTCCTTGATATGGCATGTGCACCAGGCGGCAAGACTACATACATGGCACAGAAAATGAATAACAACGGTGTATTGATTGCTCTCGATCCAAGTAAGAAAAGGATCAGAAGCACATTCTTTAATTTAATGCGATGTGGCGTTAGGAACACAGTCGTCTATCAAATGGATGCGACTAATGTTTTTGAGTTAGGAATCCGATATGATCGCGTCTTACTTGATGCACCGTGCAGTTGTGAGGGTGTCATCTCAAGGGACAGGTCCTTAAAGGATTATCATTATCCTGGAGTGATAAATAGGTGTGCTGATAGACAGTGCGCGTTAATTCATGCTGCGATAAAGGTTACCAAACCTGGAGGCTTAATAGTTTATTCTACCTGCACATTCGCGCCCGAAGAGAATGAAATCGCTATAAATTCTATACTCAATATGTATGACAATATAGAAATTGAGCCGGTGGCCATTGGCGAAAATGGGCTGACAAGCTTTGGCCGATTCAATATGAATTCCTCCCTGAAAGACACAAAGAGATTATATCCTCATATCCACGGAACTCTAGGATTCTACATCGCAAAACTAAGGGTAAAAGATGTGTCAATATAGGAATACTTCACTCCAGGAGCGCACTGTTCTTAGGCGAGCATTTTCAAAATGGGGTGTATTTGAATATTTCAAAGATAAGTTACTCTATGTAAGAACCAATAATGATGGCAGAAAACAAATATTTGTTTTACCTTCAGAAATTATAGTGACAGATAAGCAACCTCTGTACGCAGGGTTGCTTATAGGTGAATTGGGAAAACAGTTCTTGCCGTCTATACAAATGTCTCAAATAATTGCGAAAGAAGGTAAGAACTTTCCATCAATAAAAGTGAACTCCAAAGGGGAAACAATGGTTGCTTATGGTAGAGACGTATTTGGAGATTCAATTATTGAACAAAACACTCATCGGGAGAATGAGCTGGTGATAATTTTAAATCAGCGCGACGAGGCCATTGGAATTGGAAGGACACGAAATAAATCAAAGTATATTACGGATAAAGGCAAGGTTGCTGTCACTACTATAGCCGATATTGGCCAGTATCTTAGAGAGGAAGATTCAAATGTGTAAACAATTACTTAATTACTATATTGCTTAATATATTAGATAATAAATTTCTTAATTCTTATATTACTTAACCATTGTATTATGTTCGTAAAAATGACAAACCAGTGTGAGAAAATGCGATTATTGAACTTAAAAAAAAGAAGTAGACCTGCTATTTCCTTGCTTTAAACAAAACGAAGACAGCTACTGCACCCATCATCCCGCCAAGAATGAGCAATACTTGTAATGGAAAACCACCAGTAGCTGTATTAGTACCTTGTGGTGCGTCTTCACTTACTGTTACAAATTCTCCTCTCAGCTGTGCAAAACCTGCTATCTGAATCTGGCCACTCGGTTTGGATTTGAATGTATGAATATTCACAGTTGTCCCGTCGATTGTAGCTTTGGCTTCTTGCTCTATGTCCTGGAAAGTACCTTCTCTAAAACTGCTCTCCCCAAGTGAGAAGATAGATACCACCTTTGCTCCAGCTATCTCCTCAAATCCACTACCAAGCATTCCTGCTTGGCTACCCGTTGGGTCGAATAAGAAATGCCAAGAATCTAGTGATTGACCCATGAGTGTAAAATCGAATATGGGCTTCTCTAACAGCTTTTCTTTATCAGAGGCTGCAAGTTGAGTTGCGATATTAGGCAGCTTTGCCTGTATAAGCCCCATTGGATAATTCACATTTATATCCCCCAAACCCGGAGCCTGTAAATTGAGTGTCTGCGGAACTACAAATGATCGCCAATCTATATCGATGACATTTACCGCAGTATCGTTCTGATTAGGTAAAGTAACACCTTGGATTAATGGTTTGAGCCTTAC
Source organism: Thermoproteota archaeon (assembly GCA_030913755.1). Taxonomy (GTDB): domain Archaea; phylum Thermoproteota; class Nitrososphaeria; order Nitrososphaerales; family Nitrososphaeraceae; genus TA-21. The sequence goes on from JALZOS010000247.1 coordinate 4,347, forward strand.
TAAGTAGCTTATCTTCAATTGTCCTGGGGTTCCATGAATTTGTGCATTGTAGT
>JALZOS010000284.1 GCA_030913755.1 Thermoproteota archaeon
GCTCTGCATTATTCAAATATTATAGCATATTTGGAGGAAAGTGCTATAGACTATAATGATTTTGTTATGGACCTCATACCTTCTCCACTTTTTGTAACCACCGATCTTTCTTTAAGAGATTATCAGAAGAAGGCTTTGGAAAAATGGGTCAAAGCAGGGATGAAAGGTTGTGTAGTGCTCCCAACTGGGTCTGGCAAGACAATAATAGGTATTAAAGCAATTGAAAAAGTAAACTCTGCTACACTCATTGTCGTACCAACCCTTGACCTAATGGGCCAATGGGCGGAAGTTCTCTCAAAACACTTTACAAATGCAAAGATTGGAAATCTGGGTGGTGGGACTGACGATATTCAAGGCATTACGGTGGCTACTTATGATTCTGCTTATTTAAGAGCTGCAAGCATTGGAAACAAATTTTCGCTGATAGTGTTTGATGAGGTACATCATCTAGCCGCACCCGGATATAGATCAATAGCAGAGCAAATGGCTGCCCCATATAGATTAGGTCTGACGGCCACCATCGAAAGAGAAGATAATCTACATAAAGATTTTCCAAAATTAGTTGGTGGAGTTGTTTTTCAAGCATATCCGTCAGAACTTGCTAAGGACAAACACTTGGCGCCTTATGAAATTGAGAGAAGACAGGTGAAAATGACGCTGCAAGAGAAGCAAGAATATGAAAGAAATTATGGAACGTATCAAGTGTATCTAAACAAAGTTGGAATTAAGATGAATTACGCAGGTGCCTTTCAGCGGTTAATAATGATGTCGGCAAAAAGCAAGGCTGCCAGACAAGCCCTGCTAGCCCGAAACAAGGCAATGGAGATCGCATTAAATAGCAAATCAAAAATGGAGGAATTGAGGGAAATCCTCGTAGAAAACAGAGGTTTAAAGACTATAATCTTTACGCAACACAATAGCTTGGTGCATGAAATATCAGATCGCTTCTTCATACCATTGATAACTCATAAGACTGGTAAAGAAGAAAGGCAAGATACCTTAACAGGGTTCAAAGAAGGACGATACTTAGCCATAGTAACATCCAAGGTTTTGGACGAAGGCGTAGACGTTCCAGACGCCGAACTTGGTATAATAGTAAGTGGAACCGGAAGCGGTAGGGAATTTATCCAGCGGCTCGGTAGACTTCTAAGACCCAAGAGAGATACAGCCAAGAAGGCCAAATTGATTGAAATAATCTCATCAGATACACGTGAAACAAGTACCAGTGCAAAAAGGAAGAAAGCACTAACTAGGATTAACGAAAAAGGAAAGAACGGCTCCTGACATTTCTACCTTATCGGACTAACTGATTATATAAGTTTGTGGAGGTCGTACCAACAAGAACTAATATTCCTAGAGTCATATAAATAATAAATACCGTCGTCGAGTTTGATAGTTAAGTAATGCTGCCGAGCCTACTACTTAGAGTAAGAACTAGAAAAGGAACGATATTTCCGCTCTTTTGCACAGAGGAAAAGGGAGACTTACAACTAGCAGAAGAACTCATTAGACAATTCGATCAATCAATCCAGCACCATGAGAAGAAAAAGTCACTTGAAAAAAGAATAGCTACAGTTGAAGGTCAATATGATGATTATAAACTTGTCAGAGGGCTTTCTACATTACTCGAGAGAAGATGTCAGTTTAGTATCTTCGATAATGGTAGTGCTGGTGATATGGCTGATCCAGTTTCTGTCAGAAAGGCGTTATTTGAAGAATCATCGAGAATAGCTCTCGCGTTGACAGAGTTTGACCGTGACAAGGTAATAGATATAGCAGCATCAAAGATGAATCTTTCTACATCTTACATCAGACAGGTTATGTGGACTGATCTTGAAGAAAATATGATATTGGAGCAGTTCAGCTCACTCGGCCCTAATGATCTCCTCGGATGGTACAATCTTTCGCTGATGCAGACACTGCTTTTTAACTGTACAAAGTTGGAGTTTTGTGTCCACGGTGGTGTAAACTGGAAACATGTCTTGAGAGATGTAAAACGCCTCGGATTGATGTACAACTTACAACACAACAAGGTACGGAATGAACAACGCAGTAATAATGATACTACTGATTATAATACTACTGACGCGGCTTCCGCCGTTACTTATAACGATACTGATGAAACTGATCTTGTATGCTCTCTTGATGGTCCTATCAGCTTATTCAAGTTAACTGACAGATACGGAACATCTATTGCCAAACTCCTTCCATCGATAATTTCATCGGAGAAGTGGTCGTTGAATTCATGGATTGTCAGAAAGACGATGTCTGGAAAGAAAATATATGAATTCAATATCAGCTCGCTAGAGGTTCCTTCTCTACTGATAGATCCTTATAGTAGTAATAATAGACTTGTATCATATTTTGATAGCTCTGTGGAAGAAAAGTTTGCAAATAGGTTTGAGCAAGTAGCCAATGGTTGGAGACTAATAAGGGAACCAGATCCTCTAATTGTAACTGGGGGAAGGGCATTTATTCCTGACTTTATGTTTCAAAAGTACGACAGGAAAATATACCTGGAGATAGTAGGATTTTGGACTAGAGAATACCTCGAAAAGAAGATACAAAAACTAACTGATATAGTTTCTAATCAAAATATTGATCTTTTTATTGCGGTAAACGAAGAGCTCGCGTGCTCAAAAATTATACCTCATTCGACTAATTCACAAGAGAGAATAATCGTTTACAAGAATGACTCAGTTCCAGTTAAGGCGCTATTGAATTACTTAAAAACAATTGATCGAGAGCAGACTGAGAGACACGCAAATAACCCTAACCTAAAAATAAAATTTGATAGTAAGCAGAATATCATTTCAATCGACGAAATTGCATCAAAGTACAACATTCCAATTGAATCTGCCATCACAATTGCGTCGAGGGATAATAACAATGAATATCTGAAAGCGGGGCCGTATTTCGTATCGAAATTTAAAATCCACGAATTAGTCACACTTTTAGAAGTAACTACAAAATTTATTGATGCGTGTTCAATCTTCTCTGAAAATTCTATACCTGAACCTTGCTATGCAGATCTTATTTCAAAGATGGGTTATGATGTCATATGGCAAAGCATGGATTCCGATGACGCCAGAATTGCTAAGCGTAAATGATGATAATGGATATACTCACTCTACTGTGGCCGTTGAAAAGAAAGAGAACTGTTCTACTGTCCAATAGCAGGTACAATACTAAAATCCATCTTTCCTCATGTCTTTGAACCAGAACATGGGGAAAGAAGTAGTTCCGACCTCACATTGAGTTCGCCAGATCTTTACTGACTCTAGCTAAGAATACTTTGAGAAGGTATATTTGGCCTAATTTCGTACTATTAAGGATGTATCTGATTAGCAATTCATTTAACTCATTTCCACAAGGGACATTCATAGGTCACCATTCCTCGAAGGGCATGCTCCTTAAAAATAAGAATTTGTGGTTTAGTATTAGCATTGGTCTCTTCGCATTCGCCTTTCCTATTTTGATTCAAGGACTAACTCTGGCATATGCTGATTTCAAGGTTGCTGCGGTTGGTGACTTAAGTTGTGACTCAGACGCAACAAAAACAGTACAAGGTATACAACAGTTCAAACCTAACATTACCTTATTCCTGGGAGATTTATCATATATGACTAGCCCGGCATGTTTCTTGAAATTAACTAACAGTCTCATAACAAACTCTGCAGTTAAGATAGCCATAGGAAATCACGATAGCGCAGAGGATGGTACAGAAGGACTAGAGGGGGAATATTTGAAGGCGTTCAATCTAACAAAGCCCTATTACAGTTTTAATCACTCAAAGGTACATTTACTGGTCATGTCAACTCAGTTGGATTCCTCAGACAAAGACCAGATTTCCTTTGTTACTCAAGACTTGAAAGATGCACAAAATAACTCAAACTTTACCATAGTGATGATGCACAAACCATTGTACACTTCACCATCAAAACATCCGGCTGAAATTGGCTTCAGAAATATTTACGCACCCCTCTTTCAAAAATATGGAGTTGACATAGTACTTCAGGGACATAACCACATATTTGAGACGTTAGTACCAAATAGAAACAATAGTAAGCCCTTATACATTACAGTAGGAACAGGAGGAAGGAGCCATTATGAACTAAATGGCAAGGAATCCTATAGTATCGCACAAGACAACACAGACTTCGGATTTCTAGGTTTGACCTTGGACGAACGTAAATTAGATGGTGCATTCTACACTAACAATGGAGAAATCAAGAATAATTTTACAAGAAATTATTGACGACATTGTATCTAAAAAATTAAGCCCTGTCAGATTGAATTTGCAACAATGGAAAGATCAATTTACCATTATCATATACATCACAATCTGTTGGAAAATATGTCCGTTTGACATTCAGTAACCATATGTTACTGATTTAAAGTTTAAATAAAAAAAGAAATGAGTGTATAATGGACAAAGGTCCTTTATATCACGTTCGATATCATCATGTGATGATACTAAATTTTTGAAAACCCAGCATTTACGATATGAAGATCTAATGATACCAGATAAGGGGACATGGAGGTATAAACATTACGATATGTGGAAGGCTTCACAAACGAGTCGGATAAAAAGATAAAATTCTGCGTGAATTGTGGTAATGTCGCGACGCATACAGCCCGCGTTAGCGTAGAACATGCCACCGTTATAGAAAGATATTGTGATACCTGTGTTAAGAATATTAGAGCTACATAATTGCTGTAAGTAATTATTCATCACTGCTTCTGGTACACCACTCTATATATCTACGTGGAATGACACGCATTTATGGGGAATTAGAAATTAATGTTTCTCTAGTCGTCCCACGCTAATTATATCCAAATTTGTTAGATCAATTATACTCAAGCAAGCTGTTATCTATTACTTCAAAGAAATGCCAGAACAATGTTTTTTGGCTCCCTGAGATTATATTCTATTTTTGTCGATTAGTTTAATGTTTGCGGGTTTTTCAACTACACTTACTAATCATGTGCCCGCACAATCTGTTTCAAATTTAAGTATTGCTGACAAGATAAAAGAATTCCAGTCATTAATTACTGGATATGTGATAGGTAAAAAATTAACAAATGATAATCAAGAAAGCATTTATAAACTGACTGATTCTTGCTAGGCCAGTAAATAAGTCAATAATAGTAACGAGGCAAGATCAGATAAACCAGCGTGATCGTCAGATAGCTAACAACAATACGAGGAGTGAAGGACGGTACTTACCCTGGCAAAA
>JALZOS010000315.1 GCA_030913755.1 Thermoproteota archaeon
TGCCCAATAGTAATTCTTCTCATTAATAAGACAACGTCATCAATCTCTATTTCTGGAACATTGAGCTGAAATCGATTCGCTCGAAGAAAGGTGTCGGTGGCTTGATATGCAGTAGTCTTGTTTTGATCGGAGAATCCACGAGCTGCGGCAAGACACCGTAGATGGTGCGCAGCCATGTCTATCAATTTATCAATTAACTCCAAAGCCTCATTCCTGTCTTCAGTCGTTTCAATGCAATAATCCAAATTGCCTTTATTTGCGAAACGAATTTTGTCTTTGGGTTGGTTTGAAACCTGATCATGAATTTCCAACAATCCTTCGAAGGTCAGATGCCTTACTTTAATTCCAGCAGATGACAAACTATTATCGAACTATTTATTGAGTTGTTTCTGTCTTATATGTTGTAAATAACAGTGGTATCGCGTGCAAATATAAGATAGACTTCTTGGTCTCTCATATGTCTCTCGAGTTTAGATTCCGTAGTTGGAAGGAATGAAACATATGGAATTTCTGAGCCTTCTGAGTAAACCCAGTTACTAGGATAATCAATTGGAATTCCAGGCGAAGAGCTACTATAATTAAGAAACTGCTGACCAAACGACAGAGGAGAATGCTCTGGAGAATGCGACACCAAATAAATGAAATCCAAAATAAGCATTTTCATCCTAAAATGAGAGATGCGGAGAAGGGTGCGTTAGAGATTGTAAATCTATCATGTCACGTGCTTGAGAGTAGCTTGTCTATGTTTAGATTTTATGATTTAGTTGATGGCAAATTAATAAGAAAGAATATTTCTCCTGGTACTAGCAGCGTGCAATGAGTATCTACTTGGTAAGACTCTAGATTTTTGTTTATTAATATCATTAATGGAGATACGCCTGCATGAGCATCGCAGAATCTGTATCTCTAACTCCTTCAAACGTGTTATTGAAAAGACTGGTTCATCATATTAAAAAATTCTGTATCGGACATTTTCTTCTTCTGGTCTATCCATTGCTCAACATCTTTTCCAGCCGGATATCTGAGATTAGGATTGTCGCTTTTTACTGCCTGTAATACCACATCTGCTACCAAAGTTGGGGGAGAACTATTATGAAGCAATTGCCTAAAGACCGTATCCATTTTTTGCGTCATATTAAAGTAAGGTGAAGAAGTATCCTGAGACTTTTTCGCTACGACCCTTCCACTGTCAAAGTTAGTCCTAATCACTCCGGGTTCCACAAGTATCACTTTAATTCCAAATGGGTCTAATTCATACGCAATGGATTCGCTGAGACCTTCTAACGCAAATTTAGTGCTAACATATGCCGAACCGCTAGGATAACCGAATTTACCGGCGCCTGAACTTATATTTACTAGTATACCAAATTTTTGTTTCCTCATTACGGGAAGGACAGATTGCGTTACTCTTATGACTCCAAAAAAGTTGGTCTCATATTGGCGTTTTATTTCATCTATTGTTAGGTCTTCAAACGCTCCTACCAGCCCATAGCCAGCATTGTTAACCAAGACATCTATCCTGCCAGATTCGGACATTATGGACTGTATTGCATTATTAACTGAAGCATCATCAGTTACGTCTAGCTGTAGAGTCTTCAATGGAATGCTTTCCTTATCTCTAACTACTCCAAGACTGGTTCCCTTTTGTATATTCCTCATAGTTGCGTATGTAAAAAAGCCGTTTCTCGCTAGGGCAATGGAAGTTTCATAGCCTATCCCACTTGAGCTGCCTGTTACAACTGCAACCTTCCTATCATGACTCATGTGACGAATGAGAATTAATCCTATTTAAGAATCATTACTTTTATTGTTTTTTTGATGTTACTCATTGTCCTAAGCTACATAATGTATTATTATTTTTAGAAGATAAGGCAACCAAAACAGAATTTGAAGAAATAATTAAACATGCACTCAATTTGGTTAATGATCCTGATTCAATTCCAGTAGTAGTTATGTTAGAAGCAATCATTTGAGACATAGTGAAGACTTTTTTTATATTATTGGTTCCTGTCAAGGACAAAGCCACAAATCGAAAAGTCGATCTAACTAAATACAAGAAGTCCGTTTTAATGGAAAATATTTTAGTCTAAGAATGACTAAAATTGCAGATACATGGCTAGATCATTCTCCATTATTATATCAACACCGATACTCAGAAATGAACTGTCAACTTGTATTGAAC
>JALZOS010000344.1 GCA_030913755.1 Thermoproteota archaeon
ATTTGATCCTTCTTTGCGTCAAGTTCAACTATCAACCTGCAAGGGGAACGATGTACTTGTTTGCATCAGAATATTGGGAGAGAAAATCATATTTTCCAGGGTAGTTTCTTCTTGTTGTCCTGTTTGGGATTATCTTAGTCACTATGTCTGTTACCTAATTGTGCGGTTGCACAGGACTTCTATATTTTGGTTAATCGAGCTTTCCTTATGGCAAGTGAATCCCCAACCTAGCTGAACCCACTTGCAAGAAGGCAACCATTACGCCAGCAGAAAGGTTTAACTTTATGTAGAAACTAAGTTCATAACATTCTAAAAGATATACATTCATATTCTATAAAAAAAATGGAGGCTGACTAGCTTCACAATGTCCGACCCCTTTCTTGCATTTATCCCGTACCTAGCTCTGGTAACTAGGATCTGGGTGGGAGGGAACATGATGATTCACGGGTATTCGAAACTGAAAAACCTGAAACAGGCGGCTGAGGAGACGAAGCAAACACTTGGTATTCCCATTGGAGCTACCTACACTGCAACCATATTGGAATTCTTCGGTGGATTGTTCCTGATAATCGGACTAATTGTTCCATTAGTTGCACTATTTTTTGCTATTTTCATGATCGCAAATGTGATTATGAAGAAAACAAAGATGAATGCGGCATACATTGCTCCCGGCAAGGCTTCCTATGAAATTGACATAACCTATCTCATTCTCTCGATAATACTTATCGTTCTTGGAGCCGGTGCATTATCAGTGGACTCAGTTATTGGTCTTTGGTAAATCTATTTTCAGAGTTCATCCTAATAAGGACAAAGAACTTACCCTATCCTACTAACCTTGGCGTATGGTTTACCAATAATAAAAGAAACAGCTAAAATATTCTATCAATTTTTATCAGCGATAGCAAGATCTGCCTTTAGGGTTACGTTATCTATTCTGCATAAAAGGTTTCTCAACCAAATATGAAAGACTTGCTAAACCAAACAATCAAATTCACTGATTCACGTTCCGTAACTATTCCTTACTTATTCATAGCAATTTCGTCGAGTATCTTATTTGTCTTTAACTCTCCCTCTCTAATTGAATCTTTGATAGCTTTCGGTGAAAAATCAGCGTTCTCGTAAATGGAATGAACGGGTTCTTCTCGTGAGATATAATAGACACCTTTTATCTCCGCCCCCGTGTCCTGCTTATATTTTTTATACTTTCTGCGAACTTTTTCAAGTAGCCCTTTATCGACCTTTGTTATGTCAACATAATCTTCAATCATCTGATATAGTTCATCAATGTATCGAAGGTATCTTGTTATCACCTTAGAGATTGTGACGGTACTCAGAGTTTTATCAGAAAAGATTATGTCTCTAGTTCTATGATAAACTTCAGCCATGTTATCCGGCAAGCTTTCAATCTTTTTTGGATAGTTTTCTACAAGGAATATTTGCTTATCGTTTACAGGGGATGAGTCAATGACCTCTCTTAACGGAGTGTTGCTAAGCAAACCGCCATCCCATGCATATACGCCCTTTTCTACCTCTACCCATGAAAAGTTATAGACTGGATTGATATTTTTGGGTATTACGTCTACTGCCAAGTACCTTACAAACGTTTCTGCCTATAGGGATTTGATATCAAAGAAACTACGTGAGGATAAGATTTTCAGGTCTATAGCTAGGTCTTCTTTTGAAAAAGAATTAAAACCAATCGTAACTAGTATACTTGAAAAAAATTTATTCCCGGTTGAAAACAGAAACGAAATACCACCTAATGAATTGAATTTGTATGTCTCTGAAGTTAAGAAAGTTTTGCAAGAAAAAAATATCAGACATGCCGAAGATAAGTAATTTAAATTGCAGACTCCATTATATTATTTCATTCAGATTCTTAATATTGTGTTGAAGATGTCACTAAAGTATTAGTATTGCAACAAACTGATTACCGATTCTACTCATCTCTTTTTTTCGTTCGCCTTTGCCTAACTTTCTATACACTAGATATTCAATAAGGGTAACTGCTACTCCGACGGAGGCAAATCTGG
>JALZOS010000345.1 GCA_030913755.1 Thermoproteota archaeon
TGAGTATCCTTTCTTAGAGCAGACTGAGAGACACCTAAACAAAGCCAACAACCAATGGACTGTGATATAGACGCTAAAATACTCCTTGCTCAATTGCAATAGCCCTGACAGGCGATCCTGTCGCGCCCGAAAACTTCATAGGTGCGATTACTAACTTGAACCTCGGATCGTTCACTTGGCCCAAATTGCATAAATTTTCTACGATCAATACTTCATGTGACAATAGGATTTTATGACAAGTAAAATTATGGTCCGTTCCTTTGTCGATACTAGGCGAATCTATTGCAACAGCATTGATCCTTTTCTCGATGAGGTATTCTGCAGCTTCTGGTGATAATCCAGGATTGCAGGAGAAATAATGTTCCTTGCACACTTCATTCTCCCATCCAGTAGAAAATACTATTGAATCACTAGGTGCGATGTCCGTGTTTGATTCCACAATATCGTCAACTGTAATTAATTCATCCAATCCCTTCTTGTTGGTTCTTATAATAACAGCATTACTAATGAATCTACCAACATCAATCTTGTCTATAGTAGTGGCATTTGTCATGAAATGAGAAGGCGCATCCATATGTGTACTTGTATGCGTACTTAAGAACACGACCTCTGAATCATAACCGTGGACATCCATTTTAGACCAACTAATCATCGCTGGTGCAGGAGAACCAGGAAAAACTCTCGTATCAACACCAATTTCACGAGTCAAATCGATAACACGTGTTGTCAACATTCTTGTAAGATTCACACCAAATAATATAGTATTACGTTAGTCCCTGTCATGAGTTGATACTAAACAAGCAATAAGTACTGAATCTAAATTATGGACCTTGAACTCCTCAAATTATACATAAAAACAACTCAAAAAATTCCAGACCCTGGGATAGGTTTCTTACATTGTGTGCATCCAAACATAGGTATCTTATGATCCTCCATTATCTTTTCTAAATTGCCAAGGATAACTCTGTCTTCCAATTCTGCAGCTTCCAAGAGTGCCCTTTCATTTTCTGTTACCATGTATATGATTGGGATAAAAGTAACTATTTGATTACAATTACTGCAATATGCTTTTGACACTGTACGCGGATTTTTAGTATGATAAATTAGATGATAAGCATGAGCTTCATCGGCTGTTACTTTCAGAATCTCAGCGAGTCTGTAATCAATTCGATAAAAAATAAGATCCCCTTCATCGTGTACGTTGTGCTTTAGAAAAATCTTATGCAGATTAGCAAGCGATTTGTCAACGGATTCAGAATAAGAAGCCACAGCTTTCATTTATACTGATTATTATTTAATCAATTAGTCTATGATAAGATGGTTGTAAGGAGAACAATCGCGAGTTCCCTTTAGGCGGCTTAATTATTTATTCTCGTTTCTGCGGCTTTTCAACATACCATGAATTGCGATTGCCCCCACAAAAGAGAGGGATCCCATTAATAAATAGAAAACTACACTCTGCGAGACGCTAATTAGTTCATCAAGGTTCATGCGTGATAGCTGCATCTAACTGACTAGAACTAAATTAAATATATTGTGATCCAGCAGACTCCTTTAGTCGCATTTGGTAACTCTCGGTCAGTTAAGTGTTGTGTGTATAATTATCTTAGAGGATGGATTTTCACCGCATCTCATTCAGTTTATCTATTTATTTCAACCAGGTCCATATAGGAACACCCCGTATGAAACACTGTTTCTTGATGATGTAACGAGCCCTTTGTGCCGCTTCAACTTCACTTAATCGGTAGGGTGAATTCAGGAACTGTAACAATAATTGCTCATAAAGTCTTCTCGCACGTTCTTCAGAAAATTCTTTGTATTTTTTCACTTGGCCTGATGCCGTCACATTTTCCCTCGGGTCAGTATTAGGTGAAGTATGTCCTTTCAAATTTGCATACTCTGCTTTGCAATCCTTGCACGTTTCATCAAAAAAATCTTTGTGAACGTTGCAGACCGACAATATCATGAAAGTAGCATGAAATAATTTAAAAGATTTGCTTCACTTCCATCGTCCCCTTCCATTACAAGACATATTTGGAATTCAGTCTAGCAATATCTGGCTTTATCAAAGAACCAACCAGACGTTTGTAGGAGTTCTATGTCATATAAAAGTGGCTGATTATCTCACTTTAGTTCTAATCTTTTCATGTTAGACCCGTAAATCCTCCAGGGCTGCCCCAACACAGTCTTGTTTTACTCATAATTGTACACTTAATTGTATTTGTAATTGTACATCTTACACAAGTACTAGTCTATTGACTTTGTGTGATGACTAAGGTCATGGTACTTTGAATTTCGTCCATCCTTCTAACATGCAGAAGGAGCCGATCTAGATCTTCCTTATTTTGAACATTTATCCTGACAATTACATCGTAAATACCAGTGACTATCAAAACTTGTTCGACACCATCAATATCATGCAATTCAGAAACAACCTCCTTCGTAGAGCCAAAATTACACGATATCATCACAAAAGCAGATGGCATGCTCCTAGATATATCTAATAGCGACTAAAGTATTTTAAGAAATATGCCTGACTTGGTTAAAGTCCCTGACATTGAAGGACTCCAATGATTATACGATAAATTCCATCGAGTTAACTTTACTTTATGGGCAGAACATACCTTCTTCTTTTCGTATAGCTGCCATTATTGAAAAAGAACGGTGGAAGTCTTGCAGAAGTGCTCTTGATAAAATCTAGAATGTTTTCAATTCCACAAGAGTACTACTACTCTGCATGTTCATGTGCTGTCAGACGCATGGTAACTGGATTTGTAAGATACATAAAATTTATCGATTATGAATAAATAGAGAATTATATTGGAGCACTTTAGGTTCTATCAATTTTGTTCATCTGTTCTAATTTCAGGTGGCTTTGGCAACTCGATCAACCCCAGTTTTATCGTATCAACACGGTATTTTGCAAATGGATTTATTGTATCAGGTGTATGCAGAACCTTAAGATGCTCAGTTCTGTGTCCTAATTTTTTTGCAAAAGTTATCGCATCTTTTTCAATCAGAGTTGGCTCCCTAGGCTCGCAGCCTTCCATAGTCATAACATGATGCATGTGATGAATTGTCCCATCCTTGGGATCATATAGAGCAACACCACGAATCGATTTTACCTTGGGAACATTGCCTACCTGTGAGAAGTACATCTCTGATTGACTAGCTCCAATATCCCACAGAACAACTCATTAAGGCGTAACATTGTCTTACCTTTATAGCAAAAGTAAAATGGGTGATATTTGGGTTAAACCACGCTTTGACAGAGTCAGGCCATTCTAGGCCGGGAAGGTTGACTCGGCCGTCACTATTGTCAGGAAGATGGTATCTTATGTTCAAAATGCCTATCTCTACAGCACCATTCTCACCAAACAATACGTGATCACATAGATATGTTTTTACGAATGCTGTAGAAGGAGGCATATCTACAGACCAGGTCTCGGAATAAAAATCGTGACCAGTCGAATAGGCCCATCCGGTATAAACTTCCTCTCCCTGTAATTCCATTGATGACCGAGTAGGCGACCATTGCTATTAAGGTTAGTTTGGAATCCCTAGTAGAAGCAATTCATCCTATAACATTATTTAAGATAGATCATTTCGAGTAACAAAAACATACATATAATTCAAGAGATGTTAGCTAGATTGTTGATGGCTAGTGGAAGAGGGTAAGAAGAGCTGGCTTAAGAACTTAAAAGGAAGTTGGAGAGACGTCATATGTCCATGCGGAAGTACTTTCCATTTTGATGGTTCTATAGATGCTCTATTCTCATGGGAGACGATACATATTAGACATATGTCATTTGACTCGGAGAACCACGATATGCTATCCTTCTACCCCAAGGATATGGTCATTTTTTACCATTCTAAGAGCGGATACGTAGTAGAAAGGCGCAGACATACTGATGATGAAATCCACGATCTACAAACCGCCTGCATTTATGGAACAGCCAAACTCGCGGGCGTATAATATTTCTACGCTCATTCCATGTTACACTGTCTGGAGATAGAAAAGTCAAGATAGTGTAAATTCAGTGGCAAACCAAGAAGATGTCAGAAATAATATGACAAATAGGAAATGAGGTAAATCAACAAGACACAGCCATTGGAATGACTCGGCACAAGAACGAAAAGCACTATCCTACAGTAAGATACTAACAAAAGCATACGTAGAAAATGCAGAATCTAGAAGAGGGACTACGGATAAATGCATGTGCCACAATAAGCTAGTATAGAACATGACAGCTGGAAAATACTTCAATAGGGCTGTTGTGGCCCTTGATGCACCACATATAGGATTTGTCGTAAGAGAGACGCCCGATAAAATCGTAGTATTCGGAGAGAAGAATGAAAGATACGACATTCCTATTTCAGAGATTCAGCATGTCAGCAAGAATGTTTTGATAGGACTTAATTTTTCTGATATTATAAAGGAGTATAAGGTGGACCGTGATGCGCCACTTCCAACATCAAAATACGTTGATCCTTGGGGTTCGGATGGAACAGTTGATTTAACAGAATATATGAAGCGGTATGGGAAGACACTTTTCAATAAAGGCGCAAGATTAGAAAATGAAGATCATGTAGGACATGTGATGAAGGAGACTGACGATAAAATAGTGATATTTGGAGAACATGATTATAGATTTGATGTGCCCAAATCCAAGATAAAATTTGTAGGTAGAAATATAATTCTGGGAATGGATTGGGACGAGTTGTTCAAGTATAAAGTGGATAAGAATACTCCACTACCGACGGGAGAGCCTGTTGATAAATTAGCTAGAGAAGAACGTGATATCATACAGAAAGCCAGGAAGAAGGATGAGGACGAAAAGAAAAATCCGGACAAGACAAGCGAAGTTATCATAAAGAGGATGATAGAAGATAATGATTCTGGGAATTTAGAAGGAAAAAACATTCTCGATTTAGACACGCTCTCTACACAGAGGCAAGATAGGTTTTGGGACGCGTTGAAAGAACGCTACCAGTATAACACCTCAATAAAGCGTGGTCAGGACTTTCTTCGTAAACACGTAAGTTCCAAGATATCTGTAGTTGTTATGTTTGTTGACCTAGTTGGCTCTACTAAAATGAGCATGACACTACCGGCGGATAAACTGGTCACAATCATCAGGGCTTTTTCACATGAAATGTCCTCTGTAGTGGAAAGTTATGATGGATTTGTACTGAAATACGTGGGCGATGCCGTCATAGCATTCTTTCCTTCTAGCTTTAACAAATATCTTACGTGTGATAAGGCAGTTCGTTGTGCAGAATCAATGATTACTGTTGTTACTACTGGACTTAATCCAATATTAAGTAAATATGATTACCCAGACTTAAAGTTAAAAATTGGTATAGACGAAGGGGAAAATGTAGTTGTTCAATATGGATACGACAGGAGCTCACAAATTGACATGCTTGGTTATACGATGAACGTAACAGCAAAGATAACTTCCATAACTGGTCATAACAAGATATCTGTAGGTGAGAATGTCTATAAATTATTACATCCCAATACACAGGTACGATTCCAAGAGTTATCAAACCTCGGTAATGATTGGAAATATGTTGCTCCCGACACGGGGGAGATTTACAAAGTTTATACGTTGAAGTAGAAACATCAGGCTCTTTACGTACGGTAGATAGTCATATCAATGGTTTAAACCTATTTTGCAGATCTAGTCCAACCAAGTCTAACTCATATTACCGTCAAAAAGTATTACAATTATCATGTATGAAAAAGGGTATCTTCCCGACGGATGGAAAAATGAATCTACCCCTTGAGGCAAGTCAAATAAACTTTAAAATTCCCACTGATGTGGCTAAGTATAACTATACCCTTGTCATCATGACAGGGGAAGAAGAACTTCACTATTACACTGCTAACGTACGAGTAAATTAGATAGCACGGTTAACATTAAAACATAATCCAAAAATTCCATAATGATTAGTACTGCAATAGGTATATAAAATCCGATTTATGAACAAGGATAATGAAATTATACAAGAACAAGTATGCACTACCAATTGTCGCTGTAATCATATTTGTATCTGGTCTGTCTTTGCCGATTCTTGTTAATAATGTGAATGCTCAAACTTCTGATACCATCAATAACCAATCCACCTCCATTTTGATGAATCAATCAAATCTTGATACAAATAATGTGAATATTACAATGTCAAGAGGTGCATGTCGTGGAACTTGTCCAGTTTATTACTTAGAGATTGATGGCACTGGAAAAGTCATCTATAGGGGATATGAACATGTAAATGTTACCGGAGAACGAGCATCAAATATTGCTCCAGAAAAAGTTAAGGAATTGGTAAATCAATTCAATAACTCTGGCTACTTTAATCTTAATGATAGATACGACCAGATAGAAATAACAGACCAACCAACTGTGGAAACATCAATAAGGATAGATGGAACTTTTAAATCAGTTTACGATTATCTAGGCACAATCAAATTACCAGAGTTACTGAAATTAAGACAGTTAGAAAACATGATTGATGAAGTGACTAATTCTTCACAGTGGGTGGGACTTTAAGTATCTAATTCAACGCTATCGTCTTCTTAATTTTAAAGTCCTGTCGAACACTCCACATCTCATGTCAACATTCTTTGAATTTGTCAGATTCTTGAAAAGTTCACTGATCACTTGTTATATCATAATTAACTTAGTAAGAGTTGATGATACAGACTGATGAAACTAAAGAAAACCAGACTAGCATTTATCGTAGGAATTGTGGTTGTGGTAGGAGTTGGGATATACGCTGGCTTCGATACCTACAATAATTCAATAAAAATGGCAGACCAATTAAATCAAAGTCAAGCACTTAAAGACCTGCAAGAACGTAGAATGTCAATATTAGAATACTGTTCACACGGATTTACTGATAACGAAAGCCAGAAACTATGCACTGGCGTGCGTCCTTAATTCTGTATCCATGTGCACAATCAATGCCACCGGTAGTTCCACAAGTGTCTTAACTTTTTGAGAGTTCACAATAACCCGTCGCCCCAACATTTTCACATCATCACCTGATAACTCCACAATAGATGGGGTTTAAAACACTGATTATTACACTTGACGTACAAGTATCAAGTTAAAAGATGAGTGAATAGGCGTATTTTTATAATTGGCAATCCAATATTCGTATCATCGAATTTAACTTTTAATTCCAATTCTTGGTGTAATTGGTTTTGTAATTGGCTTCATCGGTGGAATGGTTGGTTTAATTCTAGGCGTTTTACGATTTCCATTTATCATTGGTGCTGAAACTTCTATTGGTGTTGCGGCAGGAACTAATATTGGAATTAGCACGATGGCCGCCATTCCAGCGGCTGTTCGACACTTCAGACAAAATAACGTAAACACTAGAATCTTTTTGGTCATGGCTATAACTGGTGCTGTGGGTGCTTTCTTTGGTTCATTTTTAACAAGATATGTTCCTGTTGCTCTATTGCTCAGTCTTATAG
>JALZOS010000347.1 GCA_030913755.1 Thermoproteota archaeon
GTCCATATCTATGCCAAATCCGAACAACTGTTCTCTATTTTCCGTCAGCAGTTGTATTTCAATTTTGTTACTTTTCTGCGATAAAGGAAATAGGTTAATAACATCAATAGGGATGCACTACTAACTATTATGATGTCAGAAAACCCATTCTTGTCATAAAATACATTACAGGGAAATTCCCCGCTTATACACCCAAGAGTAAAGAAGGCAATATTCCATAAAGAGTGGGAAACTACGGCAAACCATCCTTTCCCGCTGATCCAAGTTCTAAAACTCAAAAAAATTGAGGGTATAACAAATAACCAGTTTGTATAGGCAAGAGCATTCAGCTGAACTGTTGGAGTATTTAATATGTGAATCATTGCCCACAAAATTCCTCCAGCCATCACTACTATGTGGCTACCAGTAGCATAAAGAGGAATACCAAAAAATAATGTCTCTTCGATGGGACCAGCAGAAAGTACTGAAACGATGGTAATAGGAATCGATGGTTCATTATAATCCCTTATCACGTTCTGAATCAAAAGAAACCCGGCTACCAAAACTATTACCCCGATCGCATGGTAAAAGAGAACCATAATAATCAAATATGGTACTGTCGTCCTACGATACTTTGATGTCCATCTTAGGGGATGGAAGTCCTTTATCAAGTCATATGCAAAAGAATGCAATGGCGATTCTCAGTATTATTTATGCCCAGAGAAAAACTTAGCGTTTATCACATATCTAATGCATTAGCACAATCGTTATAATGCGTTGTTTGATCGTCCGGCCTGTAAAGAGAGTGCGCTACCATTGTCCATCAACCTTTAACTTTAACTACTTCATAGAAAACGACTTTCGTCCAATTAGTTCTGGTTGGGTCGTTTTGTCTCTATATTCTTAACATGTCCTTCAAGACTTTCGGCTGAAAGAATAGGTAGAGAGCAAGTGAAGTTTTGACATACAAATCCATACTCTGAAACCTTGTCGATGTCCTTATCCCAGACTTTTCCTTTAAAGTACGAGTGTTTCTGTAACTCCCCAAGTTCCGAACCTTCTTCAACCACGGCGGATATCGAATTAGGAATAAATTGTCTGTTCAACCATAAAGCCATATGGGAATCTGCGGGCTGAGTGATAGCAGTGGCTCTCCTTATAATACAGATTTCTACAGGTGGCTTAACCTTCAGATAAAGTGCAGACAACAATTGTCCAAATCCAAATGGATTTTCGATGGCAGACTTGGATATCAACTTTATTAACTTTGTTGCTTTCATAAGATAATCCTGTTCCTGAGTATAGTAATGCAATCTTAGGAGATTCGCTGCAGCTACTGAATTGCCACTTGGTATTGCAAGATCATAATGGTTCTTTGTTCTTAGGATGAGCTTTTCCTGATCATCTGAAGTAAAGAAAAAATCACCTTTCTCGGGATCCCAGAAATGCTTTAGCATAGCATTAGTGTATGATAATGCTCTCTCCAAATATCGAGATCTTGAATCTACTGCAAAGAGGTCTAAAATTGCTTTAACGTAGAACGCATAATCGTCCAAATACCCATTGATTTTCGGGTGTCCGTTTTTGAATACTCTATATAACCTGTTTCCGTCGTATACGAGGTTATTTTCTATGAACTCAAATGTATTCTTACATGTTTCTAAATAGTTCTTATTGCCAGTTACTCTGTAACCATCGACATATCCCGACATCATAAGGCCATTCCATGATGTTAACACTTTCTCGTCTGTTCCCGGTCTGACCCGGGCAAGTCGAATTCCATATAATTTTTTTATTGACTCATTTATCCTCGATGAAATCCATTCCTCTGAACGACCATACCTTCGCGAAAGATCATTTGTTGTAGTTTGAATGTTTAGAATATTACTGCCCTCGAAATTACCCCCTTGAGTTATGCCAAAATAATCGCAGAATAGTTGAAAGATTTCGGCATCCACATTTTCACTGATTTCTTTATATGACCAGGTGTAAAATTTACCCTCAGATCCCTCCGAATCAGCATCTTGGGAAGAATAAAATCCCCCGCCACTTGAAGTCATCTCTCTTAATACAAATTGTAGGATTCCATTGACTACCTTCAAGTAATCGGCATTCCTTGTTATTTGATATAATTCAGAATATGCGCTGGTAAGAAGGGCGTTATCGTATAACATTTTCTCAAAGTGAGGTACTAACCATCTTTGATCAGTGGAGTACCTCGCAAATCCTCCTCCAATATGATCATAAATCCCTCCAGCAGCCATTTTGTCTGCTGTAAATCTTACAAAGTCCCTGTACTTTGTAATCCCTGAAAGGTCATAAGCTCTTAACAAGAAAAGTAAATTTGACGGATTTGGAAATTTTGGAGATTGACCAAAACCTCCATGAAGTGGATCACCCATATGAAGCAGGGTTACTGCAGCCTCATCTAACATTGACTTTTCTAATGTTTCCCCTTCTTGTGACGAAACATCCATCGATGTCTCCTTCAGCGCGTGCATGAACTCTTCAGTGGATGAAAGCACTTCGTTTTTTCTATTCTTATAAACATCTGCCAATTTGGTTAAAATAGTACCAAAACTTGGTAAACCATGCATATTGGTAACAGGAAAATAAGTCCCTACATAGAATGGTTTCTGAGTTGGGGTAAGAAAAACTGAAAGTGGCCATCCTCCAGTTCCAGTAGTGAGTTGGCAAGCTCTTTGATAAATATCGTCAATGTCTGGTCTTTCTTCTCTGTCTACTTTGATACTCACAAAGTTCTCATTCATAATTTTCGCAATCTCCTCGTTTTCGAATGATTCGTGTGCCATAACATGGCACCAATGACACGAACTGTACCCCACGCTGAGAAAAATTGGTTTATCCTCTGCAAGGGCTCTTTGCAAAGCTTCCTCTCCCCAGGGGTACCAGTCAACTGGGTTATATGCGTGCTGAAGAAGATACGGACTATTCTCCTTAATTAGTTGGTTTGGTTTTTTTGAGAGACTCTCATCCAATATAATCCGATTTTACATTAGTCGACAAGGCTATTTAGATTCTTGCATAGCAATTGTTCGTCATCATGCAAATTTTGATACAATATCATTACGCAATTATGACACTTGTTATAACAAACAAATGTGGGGGGATTTCATATAGAAAAGAAAGGAATTCGAATCTTCGGGGTATCTGAAAGCTTTGCAGGGTCTGATCTTAGATCTGTACTGGCAGGTGTTGTTATGCGACGAGATTTCATAATCGACGGTTTAATATTCGGTAAAACTACTGTAAGAGGAGACGATGCCACTGAGATCATTGTGTCGATGTTTAGGAGAATGAAAAGAAACGACATAAATTGCATACTTCTAGGTGGTACAATAATTAGCATTCTAAACATAGTAGATGGACAGGAACTGTATAATATTACGAAGATTCCTATCATTGCTGTCTCTTGTAGAGAAACAAGAGGTCTGAGCGAGAATAATCTACGAACATTTGAAGATGGGCATATAAAATGTAAACTGTACAATTCACTAGGAGCAAGTGAGCAACTTACACTCTGGACGGGAAAAACTGTAAATTTTAGAAATTGGGGAATTACAAGCCGAGATGTTTCTGTACTCCTAAATGATCTGACCCTTCAAGGTGCCCGACCAGAGCCAATTAAAGTTGCTAGGCTCGCGGCTCGGGCCCACAGGGGTATGCTCAATGCATCTAATTTAGACTAGGTATAATACCTTATTATTTTAGCATCCTGTAGATCCCACGGACTAAATTAGATTATGTGGAGGATGATGGTTAGACAAGTTTATTCATAGTTCGGCGGAGTCCTATTCAGAGGATACTTCTTTGGTAGATGTCCTGGAATGTGACTTGGGGGTATATCTGACGTAAGCATCATAGTAAATCTCGTTGCCATGGCCCGTCACCGTGTTTATAAAAACAATATCTATTATGGATCGAGTTTCGCTTTCAACAAAATAATTTACGTCTTGTTCCAGTCCATGTGGATCGATGGACCTCAGAAATTTGGTTCTCTCTTTAGACATAAATTATCGTAATGCATTCTTATGTAATATATGAACATTAGGACTCCCTGTCTCCATGTATCAACGACTATGATTGAATTATTCTGTCTGCCTTCTGCTTTGTCGAATCTTGGTTTTAATTAATAAGATTGTATGACGACTTAACGATGGACCGTTGCAACTCTCATGACATGAGTTCATATTCTTAAGGGCATAACAAGGTACGAGAAATATGTTCTACGATCATTTTCTTTGGGAAATCTTCTTCATCAATTTTGGTTCGCTTTCTCTGACTACCGGAATTATCTTGTTCATGATTATCGAGTGGAACCGTCTGGCCGCTACGTCAAAAGTAAAGATTATTACAAAGCAAAGACGATTCCTGGCATCAGTTATCGGTATGGTAACTCTAAATACCTTCTCATAATACGAACAAGTATAGTCATTCTTTCCAAGGATAGATTGCCATCGAATTCTTGTATATTGCCGTGTCACAGCTGCAAGAGCATACTGAGCGGTTTGCTCATTATCTAGCAATGGTTTGAGGCCTTTTCTTTCAGAAGTAGCTAGGAGCGTTCCATGTTCATCTGCTAGACCGACAAACCTTACAAATCCATCAGTTTTAATTATTTTATCACATAGAGATTTAAAAAGATCGACCATAAACAATTTACCCAAATACCTCATAATAAAGCTTGATGATTTAATCAAAGGTTTCCACAATAGCGGAATTATGGGTTGCCCGTACAATTGCCTTGATAGTACGGCTGAAGATCTGTAAAGTTGTCGAAATAACTGCTCAGCATTTGGCAAGATTTTTTATTAATAAAAACCAATTAGAATTCAGCAAGAAAACTTATCAAGTTTCCATTAGGATCGGGACATGAGAATTGTTAAAAGATAAATTATGTACTTTTTAAATTCATCCTGTCAGCTCAGGTCAATAGAGATGAAAACTCTTGCAATAGATTTGGATTCTGTATTGGCTGATACAATGCTAATTTGGATCCAAGAGTATAATAAAAGGAAGAAAGCCGATATCCTAAAAAATGACATAGTTTCATGGGATATTTCACAAGTCTTCGATATAGCGGTTGAAGAAATCTCCCAAATATTTACAGACATATGGCACCGATATTGGAGAAAAATTCCTCCTACCGAACCTGATATAGGCATCACAACAAAGAAACTACACGAGAGAGGGTTCAGGATTTCTATTCTAACAAAAAGATTCAGACCTTCTGTGGTTAATGTAGCGAAATGGCTGGATCTATACGACGTATACTGTGATGATCTGATGTTTGTTTATGATGATCGTCCTAAAGCAGAATATCCTTTCGATATACTAATTGATGATGCTCCAGTTAACCTAATGAGCATCAGACACCCTAGGTTGGGAATACTCTACAGTCAACCATGGAATATGGATTTCATATGGCCCACTCGAATAGACAAACTTAGGCAGTTAGATCTTTTGATATGATGCCATTAACCAACGATAAACTGGCAATTCCATCAATTTACATTTCTATACTAGACGTCATTTTCCAGTAACAGGATACACTTAATCACTACAAAATAATGCAAATATTCATTAGAGTAAAAACATGAATCTATTTGCGTACTTTATGGGTCGCGTATTCGAGTTAATTCAAAGTAACAAAGTGTATTCAGGGGAACTTTCAGTCAATGTCAATAAATTTCGGGTAAATGGTCGGATCATGAAAAAGGAACTGGTGGAATATTCGAATTCTGTCGGGATTCTACCGGTGGATAATCAAGAAAATCTCCTGTTCATCCAGCAGTATCGTTTTGCTGCCAAAAAAACAATTACTGAGATTCCTG
Organism: Thermoproteota archaeon; assembly: GCA_030913755.1. Taxonomy (GTDB): domain Archaea; phylum Thermoproteota; class Nitrososphaeria; order Nitrososphaerales; family Nitrososphaeraceae; genus TA-21. Next base: position 5,835 of record JALZOS010000347.1, read on the forward strand.
CAGGTAAGATAGAAAAAGGGGAATCGCCAGGACAGGCCGCGTTACGCGAGATGAATGAAGAGATAGGGTATTCTGGAACTCTTACTCCAATCATACAATGGTACTTGGCTCCTGGATATTCTACAGAAAAAATGCACCTATTCCTTGCCACAGGTTTAAAAAGAATAAAGAAACGACTGCGGATGGATGATGACGAAATTATAAAGACTGAGAGAATGAACTTGCATACCGCTATAGAGAGATGCCTGCATGGGGATATAGAAGACTGCAAGACTGTGTCTGCGATTATGTTATATGCCAGACTTTATCATCATTAATATAACACTCTCATGAATAGACTGCATGCAAGTTTTGACATACGATTATGTCATACCTAGTAGGTATAGTGTAGGTAACGATTATACCTTAGGGTATATTGGATTAGCATATACTTAATAAGTAAGTTCTTGTGAACTAACTATAATGAATTTACCTAAAGGATATATTGTTAGAGGTAATGCCGAATGAGTGTGGGAAAGGTAACACTCGAAGGCTACAAATGCGAAAGATGCGGTCATGTGTGGGTTCCCCGCAAATACGAAACTGCCCAGAAGAAAGACCCTATTATCTGTCCTAAATGCAAAAGTCCATACTGGAATAAACCGCGGCAGGAAGGAAAAAAAGAAACTCTGGAATTCAAAGAAAAGAGGAAACTTAGATAATGTCGGCTCGAACATTTTCTTGTTCCAACTGTAATGAGCCATTCAGCATACACCTTTCGGAAGATACGACAAAAGCAGACTATAGTAAATGTGAAGACAAAGACACAACTTATCACAATTTAGAACGCACCATACAATGTCAAAATTGTGAGCAAAGAAACACGATTTACTATTGTACCGACGCGCACCCACTGGTAGCGATGGGTGGCTAGTTAGAAATCCCTGAAAGTCCGAAGAAAAAATGAATAAAACAAACCTAGTATTCATAATGAACTCATCTGGAAACTAATTTAATACGTTACTCTAGATCCTCTTACCCGCTTACCTTTAGCTTAGGTTATGTTTGATTCACGTTAGTGAGATTTGAAGAACTTACTGATGATCAATGGAAGCTCTTAGTACCGTCAATCCCTCTTCCTGCTTATACTGGTAGACCTAGGGCTGATGACAGGAGTTGCATCAATGGCATGTTGTATGTCCTTATGAGTGGTTGTAGGTGGATGGACATGCCTACCAAGTACGGTTCCTACAAGA
>JALZOS010000366.1 GCA_030913755.1 Thermoproteota archaeon
TCATTAAGCCTATGGTAAAAAACCTTCTGAAATAGAAGCTGAAACTCAGCCCCAAAAACAGGTGATGGAGTATAACAATAAGATAATATTCCTGATTCTGTTTCCGCCCCTGAAGGGGGAGCGAGAGAATTTCTATCTCGAGTAGACTTATCACAAGGTGAAATTGAACGAAAGGTTACCACCATTAAGCGATTGAAGGCCAAAGATTACAGTACAAAAAGCAAGGAGAAAAAAGAATATATCATTTATTTGGATGACTGGTTCGGTAAGAACTGGCTAGGTCAGAAGGTTAACCCTATTAGCGAAAATATAGAAGGCGTTTACATGGAGCAGGAGAAAGAGCCAATCATAAAGCAAAGTGAAAATTCGGGACCAGAAATTGTCGGCTATAGGAGGTCAGGCGAGCATCCAGTTCACTATATCGAATTCAGCAAGGACGCTGTAGATAAAATCATAGCAAATTCAAGTTCAGAGAAAGACGAAATAATATTTGTGGTAAAGGCGCCACCGTTAAGAGATCATTTCACCTATGACGAGTTCTTTAACTACTCATGGGATCAACTTGAAGATATCTTCACGCGAGGAGGAGCAAGAGCTGCAAGAGCCAGAAGGGCTGTAGAAGGTCAGGATAAAGTATTGACTGCCAATAAATTAGACTTCAAGCCTTCTTAATTAAAGAAGACCATTGATAAACGGTAACTTTCTTTCTTCTTTCTTCTTTACTTTACTCAATACTTGCTATTTACAAAGTCGCGAATCACAGCCGCCTTGTTGATACTGCCGCTTATAGATGCAGTCCTACTACCAGAAATGGGTTTGCTCTTTAAAACACCACCTTCATAATACCATTCCATAGGCGCAGGAATAGACGCAGTCTTTCTAGTCCAGATTGCTTCTTTGCATCGCTTGATGACTTCGAATATTTCATTCATTTTAATGTAAATAGTATAGGCACGAGAGTACTTAAATATTGAAAATTAGAAAATCTAGGCTAGAGCAAATACTAGGTTTTATACATTACCGAATGAAAAAATTTGTGGTGCTTATCCATTTCAAACTCTTAAATTTACCGGCAGGCTATCAATTGATGGTGGCTGCCTCCTCAAATTCTATTCAGGAAAAAGTCGAAATAATCAGCGACAAGGAAGAAACAGAAAAGATCATTTCGGCCGTGTTATCTCGAGCCAAAAATTGCATTAATGTATGTTTAGATAAAACCACTTCGACTGGCGAATCTGGAATCGACTCATACCAAAATGGACTCAGTGATGCGGCTAACAGAGGCGTGGCAGTGAGATACTTGACAAAAATAACAAAGGAAAACATTGAATACTGTAAAGATCTTTTGCAAAAAGCCCATGTCTACCATATAGATACGATCAAAGGAAATTTCGTAGTAACAGATAGCGAATATATTGCAAATGTTCCCGCAAAAGAAAAACAATTGGTTACTCAGCTCATCTACAGCAACTCGAAACAAATTGTAGAGCAACATCAATTTCTATTTGAAGTGTTGTGTGAAAAGGGTATTTCTGCATTCCAAAGAATTAAAGAAATCGAAGAAGTTCTTTTCGCTGAAAGAACCAAAGTAATCCATGGCGAGGAACAGATAGTCAATACTATCATTGCTTGGCAATACAACGCTCAAAAGAGTTGGAACCTATGTGTAGACTCGGCCATACCATCTTTTTCAATGTCAAAGCAAATAAGAAAAGGATATCGTGATGCTAAAGCCAGAGGGGTTGAGATAAAATATATTACAGAAATTACAAAAGACAATTTAGAATATTGCAAAGAGGTTATGAATTTTGCGCAAGTTCGTCATCTTGGGGGACTTGTTGGAAATTTTGCAGTGAGTGAAAAAGAGTATTTAGGTGAAGGAATTAGTAAATATTTCTTCTCACATCTAATCTACAGTAATAGGAAAGAGTTAGTAGAGCAGCAGAATTATCTTTTTGATAATCTTTGGAATAATGCTATCCCTGTAGAAGACAGGATAAAGGAGATAGAACACGGCATTAAACCTGAAGAAACTAGAATTTAGTCAGACCCAATCGGAATACAGCAACTATTTTTGGATCTTATAAAATCTGCAATTTCTGAGATTTCCTTAATTATAGCCACACCCAATGCGTTCCATCGCAACCAAAAAATTGGAGTCATAAATTTGTTAAGAAAAGCCGCGGAAGAAAGGGATGTAAAGGTCAATATCGTGGTTCCCAAGTACGAGGAATCAAACCCCACCACTTTAAATAGAATAGAAGGCAAGGTAGAAAAAGTAACAACAGAAGAGCAGGAAAATTTCTATCACGATAATTCTTCTTTCATCAATATTGAAGAACTGTCAACAATATCTCCTAATTTTCATGTTAAGAGAAATGTGCCTTATATCCGTCAGACAAATAGTATAAAATCTACTTTCCTAATAATAGACAGAGCGTCATCACTGATATTAGATTTAGCAGATGATGCAAAAGAAAATCTCATCGATGCTGTCAGTTTTGCTACTTACTCTAGCAACAAATCTCGCACCCAATCATATAGTTTTGTATTTGACACGATCTGGAGACAAGCAGATGTATATCAACAGTTAGAAGTCAAAACAACGGAATTAGAAAAAGTAAGCAAGGAACTTTTTGCTGCCTACGAACAATTAAAGTTCCACGATGCAATGCAGAAAGAATTCATAAACACGGCGGCCCATGAACTCAGAACTCCCGCACAGGCGATCTGTGGATATGCTGAAATGTTGGAGGAGTGGCCAGAAAGAAACCTAGAATATGAAAAAGCGATATCAAGAAACGCCGGAAGACTCTATAGACTTACGACAGATATTTTGGATGTAGCAAGGATCGAAAGTCAAACTTTGAAATTAGATAAATCAAAATTTGATCTCAACGTAAAAATAAATCATGTAATAAGTGATATTGCAAACACACCTCCTATTACGGATAGCAGTAAGATGAAGAATGTTAAACTTAATTTTGAGCCTAAGGACTCGATTGTTGTATTTGCAGACAAACTCAGAATTTTTCAAGTGATCTCTAACTTACTTAATAATGCACGAAAATTTACGGAAAGTGGAAGTATCACGATAACTGCGGAAAGAAGAGATCATTTGAATGAGGCAGTTGTGACAATCACAGATACCGGAAGAGGTATAGATCCAGAAATACTTTCACGCATATTTTTAAAATTTACGACAAAATCTGAAACTGGAACTGGTCTAGGATTGTTTATATCAAAAAGTATTGTTGAAGCTCATGGTGGCAAAATATGGGCTTACAACAATCCTAATGGACATGGAGCTACCTTCACTTTTACGTTACCATTAGGCAGTTGATTTAACGGGATTCGGTCATAACGTTGAATTCTTCCTCATCTTCCGTTAGTTCTGAGTAGCGAATTGGAGTACAAGT
>JALZOS010000373.1 GCA_030913755.1 Thermoproteota archaeon
CAAAATTTCTGCCATTGTTTGTTGTGACGATTCATATGACACTGATCCGAGCAAAAGTCGTCATCACACATGTAACAGTATACAGGGTAGTCTTGAATCTTTTTGCCACAACTACCACATGAAACAGACATATCCATTCTATTGTCTGATAACAATACGTTTTCCTTCCTTAGAAAGTTTTCTTCATGACTGACTGAACCGTTTAAAATTGACTTATCCGGGATTAAATAATTAACGGTTTGTTAAGCTAATTGGCTTCCACAGTCCTATCTTTGTAGATAACAACTGAAATATGTGAGAGCATTAACTTAAGAACATGAAGATAGGAATCATTGGGGCTGGGGATGTAGGGAGTATTTTAGGCAAAGCATGGGCAAAGAGAGGCCACGAAATTGTGTTTGGAGTTCGAAACATTCAGAGTCCTAAAGTCAAGAGTTTACTCAAACTTGCAGACCCAAATATCAAGGTTGCTAGCATTGGTGAAGCGGCTTCTTTTGGCGAGGTAGTAGTCTTGGCCGTACCATGGGGAGCTGTCAAAGAAACGATCGAAAATGCGGGGGATTTATCTGGAAGGATCTTGGTAGATCCCATCAATCCCCTGAGTTCTGATTTAAAAGGTTTGATAGTTGGATCTTCGACATCTGCCGCCGAAGAGATTGCGAAATTGGCCCAGGGCGCTAAAGTTGTTAAGGCATTTAATGCTATTGGTGCAAAGACGTTGAGTAATTTGAAATTTGGTCAGTACAATGCAGATACTTTTATTTGCGGAGATGACTCTGGGGCAAAATCGGTTGTAAAGAAATTGGCTATGGAAATAGGTTTTGATGTTTTGGATGTTGGATCTATTTCTAACGCAAGACTGTTAGAAAATTTAGCATTGCTCTGGTTTGAATTAGCATTTAGGCAGGAAATGGGTCCCAATATTGCATTCAAATTATTGACCAGAACAAGTGGGATGTGAATGAAATTATGCAGAGATTTAAAATAAGAATTGTACTATCTGAACATTCCTAAACTTCCTGAGTGTTTTCACTTAATAATCTGTGATGCTCAACGTTGAGTTTAATGTAACAGGGAAGTTTCTAACCAAGTCGAGTTGTTAGCAATCAGTTTGGAACTATAGCCATTACAACTTTTAACAACTTTTTGTAACATCATCAAAATTTTTCAGTCACACACCTTCACCGTCTTGAACGATGAAATATCTACTTCCTAGAATCTTTTTATTTCCATCTTTCCATTGTTTTCCTAAAAGTCTACTTCGCCGTCTATTACAAACAGACACCTTACCCGATCCGCCAAGTTAATGGCGGTTTATGTGATTGGATACCAAGGGAGAATTAGACTAACATTCGGTAGCAGATTAATGTTATCTTATGCGTTGTGAGAGAATAAATAGTATCATAGCTAAAGCCATTGTGGAAACCCATACAACCTTATTCCATTCGAAGATCTTTTGTCCATCTAATACTCCAAACGGTAGCAAATTGAACATTGCGATCCAGCCATTAAACGAAGCTCCGGCTACGAAGAAGTAACTTGACTGATTAATGTAGTATAGAAGAAGGAATGCGAAACCCATGACAAGGTTTGTCAAAGGTCCTATTAGCGCTACTCTTCCAAATCGGTTTCTGTCCGTAAGACCAACCATCACTGCGCCAGGTGCTATGAATTTGAATGGAATAATTGGAATCGCAGATATTGCCGTAATCAATAGACCATATAACTGCCCACGGAACTCAGCCCAGCTTCCGTAGAATTGGGCAAGAAATTTGTGAGCAAGCTCGTGCACAAGAAATGCACTAACGAATATTGTTATAAACTGCCATGATATGTGTCTATAAGAATTGAGTGATAATCCTACCGCGGTGACCAAAAGTGTTGCAATAGCTAAGTGTAATAGTTCTGTTTTAGAGCTCTTTATTCTTATCATATTGGAAAAAGAATGTAAAGGATGCTGATCAGCATCGCCAGTCCACATTCTCCTCTGTCTGTTTTGCATATATTGCTTTAAATTTACACAAGAATGATTCATAGGTATTCTATGCACATGGCAGAACGGTTCTCCACAATAGTTGCATACAAATGGTATATTCTCGTCAATTCCACACCAATGACATTTCATTCTCTTTATACCGTATCATTTACTATTGAACCCATATTTTAAGACATGATAAAGAAAACTCCAGAGATGGTTGTGCTTGCATCTTGTGGTACACCAT
>JALZOS010000413.1 GCA_030913755.1 Thermoproteota archaeon
GATTTTTTTCTCATTTTCGTATTGTTCCTTCAAATACGAAAGGTAACTATAGATTAGTTCTTCGCACCAACTTACGTCTTTTTTTGCTTTTTGAGCAAAAATATTGCACCGGTCTCTTAATTCACAACCTTCAATTCTTGCAAAGTCCAAAAACATTCGCAATCGCCTTTTAGCAGTATCTTTGCTTGCTTCCGCTGGATAAAGATACATGTATTTATCGAAAAAATCCAAACTTCTCAAATGCATTATGCTGTCCATTAGATGTCATGTTATATATAAAGCGGGTTCTATAAATGTAGTGCTAGAGTGGCGGGTTCGGTGGGATTCGGACCCACGACATTATAACCCGTATTCGCATACGACTGGTTAAGAGCCAGACGCTCTACCTGGCTGAGCTACGAACCCTCGAAATTTTGCATTAGTGTGCTATATTTAAATGAAGCTAGAATTTGTTAGAGGTAAAAAGGTTATTGAGCGGCTTTTTCAACGTGGGGTTCCTTGATTAACCTCATTATAGTCTCAGATACCGAGCAGTTCAATCGTTCCTTTTGCTTTAATACTTCTCTGTATGCCTCAAGAGTGATATACACTGGAATGGATCCCGTACCTTCAAGCAGGGCCTTAACTCTATAAAGGCCATTTTCTATTCCTCTTTCAGCTACCTTCTTGAGCTTTACTTTGTCCATCAATCCGCCTAAAGGACCCATTGGCATATCATATTCTACTTGAATTCCAGTCTTTGTTTGCTTTTCGCCAACCGGTTCAAAAGTAACTGTAATAACCCATCGTTTAAAAGGACCCTCTATCATTTTGGCTACGATCTTGCGGTGTGGTATGTATTCAATTGTTTCACAGTCCCATTCTAATCTCTTACCATCGAAGTCTCCACTAATTCTAAATATTGTACCAACGCCAAATCCATTTTTCACTTCCAATGGAATTATACTGAGGCCCATATTTTCGGGGAATTGGTCCGCCATATGTTCTGGCCGGGCAAAATACGTGAATACCTCGCTGATCGGAGCGTTGATTTCCATATTCTTGCTGATAGTGGTCATTATGTACGAAACAGGAATCGCTGGACTGGATTTAAAGGTTTCCTAAGTCCTTTTCTGCTATCTGTTAGTGAGTATATCTGATGATTTTACATAAATTGTATTCAGACAATTGATCAAGACATCCTACCCTATGATTATGCTGTCTTGTCTCGAGCCAGTAATTATTAGTTATAAGTAAACTCCAGTCGTGGTAGCTTTCAGAGGTTAGGATAAAGCTGAAAGAAATCTAATTTGTCGTCATGTGCTATAATGATGCTAATAGTAAATCCATCACCCCTATAGGAGAGCGTTACTGACTATATTGATGTACTAAATTAGTGGATTTCCATTAACTATTTCATCGAGGCACTTGATTATGTCCTGTTTGCTGACTTCGATAGGGTTGTTATCAAGATGCCCTCTGTCAGGCATTATGACATCGGCCGCTTTATCCAAAGGCTGCTTGAGTTTTAGAGGTTCGAATTTTAGTTTCTGGCATACCCTCTTAAAACGTTCGTAGTAGATAGACTTGTTAAACTTGTGCGCAACTGTGGTGCACGACGACAGCGAGTACCCATGGGGTACGCCTTCATTTGAAAAGACGTATGAAAGCGCGTGGCCAAGAGTCGTTGATGAGTTTCCAAAACCTATTCCTGACAGCATCGCACCGTATGGCAATCGATCTGGTTTGTCATTTATTATTGCGTCTTCAAGAATGTCGAAGGCCTCTTTGCAAAAGAGCCGTGTTAAGGGATTACCGAGCTTGCTATCATAGCCCTCTGATGCCTGCGCCATAGCATCGCAAGCAGAATTTCGCATTATGTTGAAAGGTGTACCTGGCAAGAAATATGGATCTACGATTGCTGAATCGGCTAGGAATGCCTCGTCTTGCAATAACTTCTTCTTGTGATCAAAACTGACTACCGCATAAGTAGTCATCTCTGCCCCAGTTCCAAATGTAGTAGGGATTAGAATCTTGGGGACCCCAGTGAGTTTGCCCAGATATTTACAGACATCCATCGAACTGCCCCCGCCAAGGCCTATGAAGGCCGAAATCTGCTTTCCTTCGTACTCTTTCTTTATCTCTTCAATTTTTTCAATCGCTGGGTCCGGTGTCAGTTTGTCATATATTTCATATTTCTTTATTCCCATGTAACTTAACCACTTTCCGTAAATATCAGGAGTTGTCGTCGTAAGTACCAAAGCATTTTCGGGGTATTGAAAATCTTTAGCAGCATTTTCTCCATAAACGATCTTCCTAGGCATCATTACTTTCCACATATTAAAATCGAGCTAAGTTATTGTCATATTGGTATTATATTTTACTGCCGTATTCAGACCCTACAATTTTGATTTCTGATTCAGCTGCGTATGGTCGATAGAACCAGTAGCACTATCCGTTTTTACTATTCCGATCTTATCTAACTTATAGACGTGGCTTGCCACTATCAATACCATAGCGAACAAAACTAATCCCATGCCTAGGTGAACCGTGACTAAAACCGCATGTAATTTTTCAACAATCACAATTCCTCCTAATACAATCTGTCCTAGAACTAGCGTGGCGGCAACTACAGATGTGATCTTTACGTTTCTTGAAGTTGATTTTGAGTTTAGTGTGAATGCCATGGTTGCAAAGACCAACACACCAGTAGTTGCGGCAACCGTTCTGTGAATATATTCAATCACAAATTCCTTCATAGGCACGAGGCCCGCGGGGCATAATGGCCAATTTGGGCAGCTGAGGCCTACACCCGAAGAGCTAACGTATCCTCCAATAAACATCAAGCTAAAAAGGACAGCTAGTGTTGCAAAAGAAAGAGGCTTTAGGAACATCAGATCAACTATTTGATAGGTGACATACTTATTTTATTTGCTCGTTTGCTTTTTGTTTATGTAGTATTCCCATCCCTCTGCTGGTGCTTCTTGGAAATCAGCTGCTAACACTGGTACTGTCCTGCTACTGTTACTGCTACTGCTATTGAACGACTAGTTTGCCAGTCATATATGGATGAACACTGCAGTAGAACGGAAAGTTTCCTGGAGCAAGCTTTTCCGTCGACATGTCAGCTGATTGACCTCCTTCTATTATAGAAGTATCAAAAGATTTTGCGCTGTTTGGATCTTGTGGTCCTGTTCCACTTGTGACAGTATGAGGTAGGTTATCTTTGTTGGTCACTGTTATCTTGTCACCCTTCTTTATTGTTAATGTAGCTGGATCATAGCTAGGACTGCCCTGAACTGATGCACCTGCCAATATTGTTAAAGGCGTTCCTGGTGGACCGGTCGAAGCTGAGCCACCTGGAATTGCAGTAGTATTAGAGCTTGCTGCTGATCCTGTGCTTTCTGCAGGTTTAGGCTTACTAACTCCTTCAATTGTGCCGATGCTGGTTTGAACCCCTGATTCTTCCGCTGGGGGTCCCTCTGGTTGAATAAGCGAAGCCGGCGGAGGATTACTTGCCATATCCTTCCAGAACGGAACTAATATTCCTACCCCAACTGCAGTAAGAATTACTATAATGGCGATACCTTGCGCCATTCTCCTTGAATTGGTTCTAATGATGGGGCTCTCGTCGTGCGTAGTCATAATACTCCTCTCCAATCTTGAACGGATCTCTCATGTCTGCTTCCTTTCCACTTCCCGCATTCTTTATCAAGTTAACCAGCATGATGACATAGGACCAACCTGCAACCCACGCGGCGACTGTAGCTATTTGATTCATGATTATATATTCCGGTAATGGCAGGTAGTCATATACTCTTCTTGGCATTCCGAATAATCCTAAAATATGCTGTGTGATGAAGACCACGGTGACCCCAGTGAATGCTAAGGCGAAATGAACCTGTGCTGCTTTTTCATTATACATTCTTCCAGTTATAAGCGGGAAGAGATAGTAGATAAAGCCAGTAAATGTCAAGGATACTGTTCCCATCAATATCAAATGGAAGTGTCCAACAACCCAATAACTGTCATGGGTTATAAAGTCAAGCGGCAGAGCGGTATTAACTACCCCACCGGCGCCTGAGGCAAAGAACAGCATTATTCCACCTACTCCAAACATCATGGGAGCTGCAAACTTGATCCTTCCACCCCACATTGTGGCTATCCAGTTGAAGACATGCATAGCAGATGCTGGAACAGCTGCCAGAGTGCCGATCATAAATACAGTCTTTTCTGTAAAGCTCATTCCTGTGGCAAACATATGATGAGCCCATGACGCGAATCCTATGATAGTTAGGAGGACGAATGCTGCCACTCCCGACTGATAACTGAAGAGCGGTTTCCTCGAAAACTTTGGTATTATTTCATATAGCATGCCTACTGCTGGCAATAGGAAAATGTATACTTCAGGATGGAATGTGAACCAGAACAAGTGCTGATATGTTATTGGATCACCTCCCATTGCGGGATTGAAGAATCCAGATACTCCAAGCCTGTCTGTGTAGAGCATGATGAGTGACGCCGCAAATGTTGGAACGGCTACGAGTATCATAAGTGATATAGCCAGTATCGACCATGCAAAGAGAGACATCTTCATTATAGAGAGGTCGGGATGTCTGCACCTCAGGATAGTCACTATGAAATTAATTGAGCCCAATATAGACGAAATGCCTAATATTTTCAGGCCAAAGATCCACATTTCTGCTGCAGGACCTGGTGCCTTAAGTATAGAGTATGGAGGATAAGCAGTCCAACCTGTATCTGAAAATCCTAACCAAACCAAAGCTGCGCCAACCGGTATCATCCAATATGCAACAGCATTCAGCTTTGGCCATGCCATATCCTTGTATCTAACCATTATAGGAATTAGATAGTTTCCTACCCCGGCTGCAAAAGGAATGGCCCATAAAAATAACATTGTTGTTCCATGAACTGTGAAAAATCTATTAAAATCCGAAGGGTCCTGAAATATTTGTAGACCAGGAAGGAAAAGTTCGGCTCTTAGGGCAAGAGCAAGGCCACCGCCAAACATAAGAAACGCAATGGAGGTAATTATGTAGAGTAATCCAATATCAGTATGGTGTGTTGAGAAAAGTATCACCCACATTGGACGGGGTCTCTTAACTTCTAATACCACCTATCATCCACCTACCGATTGCTCTTACCTGTAACATAATATCAATAAAAGCATTTTGTTTCAAATGCTCTTACGTTGAGCACTATTGTTTAACTTATTTAGATTGTCTCACCGCCAGTTAGAAATCCTTAAACATGAATGACTTTTTCTCGAGATAGTTCATGTTGCCTGACCTACCAAGTATGCTGATCTGAACTGATTGTCCTAGCTCTCTTCGTACAATAATTAATAGGCATTTATTTAGATCACTGCGCCGGTCTGTATATGTTATATGTACAGAACCCTTTTGTCAAAGAAATGGAATTGTAAGAAATTCATCGTTGTTTAATGTCCACTAATTCACTTGTTTATCTTTGCATTATCGCTACCAATTATAAGAACACGGTTTGAGAAACAGACCAGCGATGGGTTTGATAGATGATTGACTGGACAAAACTCCAGTATACTCAATAACCCCTGATTGGTATCTTAACAAAACAAAATATTCCTTAATTAATTGAGGAATTTATCGAGCAGAAAAAAAAGCTTTGCTATATTTGTGTATAATGATTTGTCTTTTATCTTCTAATATTCTACAGCAATAGTACTATCAATGCTCCCGCTACTGTTACTGTTACTGCACGACTAGTTTGCCAGTCATATATGGATGAACACTGCAGTAGAACGGAAAGTTTCCTGGAGCAAGCTTTTCCGTCGATATGTCCGCTGATTGACCTCCTTCTATTATAGAAGTATCAAAAGATTTTGCGCTGTTTGGATCTTGTGGTCCTGTTCCACTTGTGACAGTATGAGGTAGGTTATCTTTGTTGGTCACTGTTATCT
>JALZOS010000414.1 GCA_030913755.1 Thermoproteota archaeon
GGTATCTATTCTGCAGCACTGAAATGATTAGAGCCATCTTCCAAAAGAGTAAATGCATTGGAAAATCCTCTTTCATATGGTGACGTGCCAGGCTGATGTCACACCTATACCTGTTAAGAAGATACATTGGAATTCATTTATTAAAAGATAAATCAAGCAAATTATGCTGTATATTGTGGGGTGTGTCTTGATACCCTATTATCGCATTTAAGATAGATACTAACTATGTCGTTACTAGCACTATTAGTATCAACCATCTTGAAGAAGGGATTAAATCTTATTGAAATTAAAGGGGATTAGTGCGAATAGAAATACAAAGTATATGTCTACGCCAATCTAATCCTTTATTTTTTATTTTTGTCTTTAATATTTTCCTCCAAAAAAGGAGAGAGCTGATTATCTATCCTATGAGATAGATAATGCTCACGGTTGCAGAGATTTCCTGTTGTCCTGATATTATTGGTGTAGGTGATTCTGCCGCGCCATCTAAAGCCTTGGCATTGTAGACCGGTACAGGAGGAGGTGATCCTGCTTCTCCAACTATTATTGATTTTACTCCTATCACTTTCAAGCCTGCAGCACTCGCAGCAATGTCAGCCTTTGTTTTTGCATTATCAATAGCATCTTTTAGTAAAGAGTTCTTCATCTCGTCCGACTTCTGATTCGATAAACTGAAGTAGATATTATTCACATTATTGGCTCCCGCTGATACCGCTCCATCAATCCACTCTGATACACTTTCTATGCTACTGCTTTCAATTTGTATAGAATTGCTTACAGTAAACCCTATCAACCTGCCTTGATTGTTGTTAGAAGAATAGTTATAATTTGGAGTGATGTTAAATGTGGAAGTACTTGTTTCATTTTCTTGAACACCAGCCGCTTTCAACGCTTCTAGTACCTTGTTCATCAGGTTGGAGTTTAATGTCAACGCTGCTTGTGCAGTACTATCAGTTGTCTCTACACCTAAAGAGACGGTAACTTTGTCTGGTTTTGTCTGGTTTGATGCGGAACCTGATACAAACAGTGTATTATTATTTGTCAGGTCTGTCTGGGCACCCACATTGGTGAAGTTATGCTCCATTGCAGTCAGAATTGCGATGGAAAGAATAACGATTGCTGTCATTACAGCAAGATTTGCTTTGTTTCTATTATGGAAATATCCCATATAGTCCATTAATTCACAGCGAAATAAGCGTTTTGAGAAATTAAATTAGATTTTTGTTCGGTATTTGACCGAAGTTAGATCAGGAAATCTATTGGAAGTAAAGAGAATTGGTGCGTGAATCAGCAATGATAACCTCAACGTTAGCGGGATCGTTGCCTTAAATCTGTTTTCTGTCATATTGGTCTATTAATCAGTGGGTCTAGTTACCAGTCAAACGATTTATCCAACTCCTTGCATTAGTCGATTCCGACTGGAGTTGGTCTAATTACTTTATTGTCTATTTCTATGGTACCCTTTTGTACACATATTAAAATAAAATGATAATAAGCTCTACCTAGGAGCATCACTTGGTCAATTTGATAATAGGGGAAAGCACACAACAGGTATCCTTGATAGCTATCAGGATTGTTAAATTATTACTGCACGCTTCCTCTTTACTTCAAAAATCATACTATGTAACAGCAGCGACAGTGGTCCAAGTCAAATTACCTGAAGGCGCTTCATCGGAAGGCGCCAACGACTATGAACCAACAACCCTCACACTCGCAAAAGGAACTACTGTGAGGTGGATCAGTGCTATACTTAGTCTACATACTGTGAATTCCCGAATCCCGGACGGAGGCTCTCTGGCTAGCTTGGTAATCTGGATATACGACGTCTCCAAAAAATAGGAAATTTCCTGAGTTCTGAATGTTACGAAATATAAATTCTAAAATTGTTTTAAAGATCTCTATTTTTATTATCATAGAAATTATTCTAATTATTGGGAGTTTTGGGATACTCGTATATTTTCAATCTCAAGGATCATCAATAGGAAATTCGATTAATATTGCAGGTAAGAATCGATATCTTACGGCCAATCTATTATTACAAACTGAAAAATACCTGGATGGATCTTCAAATGTTTCCGAGTTAAAAGATGCCATGGATAAGTTGCAATCGAACATAATGATCTTGAAACAAGGAGGAACAATAGCAGGGATAAATTTAAGACCCCTTCCATCAGACTTTTTGAATCTCTCGAGACGTAGTGACGAAGATTGGAGTATTTTCAAAACATCCATTACTGATAATATAATGAAACGAGGTGAAGATGGACAAGTAAGTGCAGCATCAGCAACCACAGCCCAGTCAACAGCAGAAAGGAAAAAGTTCGAATCATTAGCATCTAACTTAATTGGGTCATCGGATGCCTTAGTTACCAAACTCGGACAGCAAGCGGATACGAATTCGCAGAATCTAATGCTATTGCAAATACTTTTTGGAATTCTCATTATCGGGATTCTCGTACTAGTCTTATATTTTGTTGCAAGGATTCTAAGACCAATATCCGGACTGATACAAGCGACATCTGAAATAGAAAAAGGAAACCTAGAGGTTTCAGTAAAGCAGAGAGGTAAGGATGAACTTTCGGTTCTAAGCGAGTCTTTTAACTCGATGGTGAATTCTATTAAAAGCTACAATGAAAGACAGAATGAATTAACAAAGGCACTTGAATTCAAAAATGATGAATTAACTGAAATAGAAAAAGACCTAAGAAGGGCTAATGAAGAACTGGTGAACACAGAAACAGCAAAAGAAGAGTTCCTGTCTATGATCAGTCACGAGCTAAAGACACCTCTTACTCCCTTAAAGATGTATTCTGAGATGTTACTCCAGACAAAATCATTTGGAGATTTAAATGAAAAACAGCTAAAAGCTATGAAAATGATCCTCCGTAGTATATCCCAACTGGAATTGTTGATAAACGATATCTTCGACGTATACAAACTTGACATAGGAAAATTGAAATTGATCAAGAAAGAGGTTCAAGTAGCAAGCCTTGTTAAAGAGAATATGTCGGAATTAGAACTACTAATGCGACATAAACAAATTCAATTCAATGCAGAAATGATACCGCCATCTGAAAAAGTTAATGTACTTTGTGATCCACGGCGTATCGGACAAGTCATAGCAAATCTAGTAAAGAATTCTGTCGATTTCGTTCCCGAGAAAGGCGGAAAGATTACGATAAAAACAGAAGCAGCTTATTCCAAACAAACTAATAATGGCAATTCATATTACGTTGTATTTACTATAGAAGATAATGGTAGTGGTATACCTTTTGAAAAGATTGTCAATCTTTTCAAAAAGTTTTATCAAATAGACACGAGCGCGAAACGAAAACATGGAGGTACTGGACTCGGTCTGGCTATATGCAAAGGCATTGTTGAAGGTCATGGTGGAAAGATTTGGGTAGATACAAATTATACTCAAGGTACTTCGATCAAGTTTACATTACCAATCACTGATACTAATGCTTCAGGTCAAAATGACAATCCATCAGCATCACAATTGACATCGTCATGAAAATTAACTAGGACCAGTAAGAGAACGAGACGTTGAGCAATTAGGAGGCATCATGGGGAACGAGAATTATGATATTTCTGCATGTGTTGATCTGGTCACAGAAACGCAAATAGGGGAATCATTAACCTCGATAATCTTTGACTTATTGATATTGTAGCTAAGTATCTTTATCTCTTTTTTTCAAAATATCTAG
The DNA here is from genome assembly GCA_030913755.1 of Thermoproteota archaeon. Taxonomy (GTDB): domain Archaea; phylum Thermoproteota; class Nitrososphaeria; order Nitrososphaerales; family Nitrososphaeraceae; genus TA-21. The sequence continues at coordinate 3,711 of JALZOS010000414.1, forward strand.
TATTTTTTTCAGCATTTCATGACTCAACTTGAATGGTTCAATGTCTAATTTTAGCTTCTTTAACTCTTTGTAAATCGCTGTATCTTCAATTGTGTCGACCAACATTTTGTTCGATATAGGTTTCTCCAATATTTCAATAGGCACGCTTAGCTCCATTATACCATCAATCAAGGTATTCACAAGATAAGCCGAAGCAATAATTATCCTTTGATGAGGATTAATTGTTAAAATCTCCTTCGCTACTTCCAGCCCATTTCTGTCTGGCATCTTGTAATCGAGTATAACCACGTCAAACTGTTGGACTTTGGAAGGCCCGGGTTTTTTGGCAAATGTTTCTTGTAGTCTGTCAGTGTAAATTTGGAGGGTTCTTCACCTAGACGTGTGATGGTCACTTTATGTCCTCTACTGTCAAGTATGTGGCGATATAACGATGCAATTTCTCGATCATCTTCCATGATAAGTATTGATAATCTGCCTTTTTCCATGCTCGGCTTCCGAATATTTCCTCTAGATTACAGATTACTTATTTAGTGCGGAAATTAATCTGAACAATAATTTCCAAGATGGAAATAATATTAGATAGCATTAATCGCCAGCTGTAAACTTTGTCCATAATGGAAAAACGTTAAAACTATTATTGCATAATATATAGTGTTGTTAGATGAGATTGGTAAGATAATACTTTCGCAGTTGGGAAAAAATGCGCGGATAACTTCCTTACAAATTACTAGGAAACTTCATGATCTGGGGTTCGACATAACGGACAGAGCAATAAGGCACAGGCTTAGAAGATTGGAGAACAGCAATGTAATTCTTGGATATTCTGCGATCCTGAACCCCGAATATGTCTCAGCTAGGGTGAATCGCACAGTAATGATGAAATTCAGAATCTCAAAGAATTCTGAAAAATTAGTGGAGCGATTAAAAAAATA
>JALZOS010000416.1 GCA_030913755.1 Thermoproteota archaeon
CAGTTAGTCTTTAAGATAAGCCAGGATTTATGCACTAGAGGATCTCTGGGGCGACAGGGCACATCGCAACGCTTGAGAAATTATTCAGGAAGCTGTCAAACGAACTTTTTTATAAAACAGGAGATGAGCCCTACACAATGATGAAAACCTCAGAGAACTCATCAAGATTCGAGTAATTCATTCTCTGCTAGGGATACTTCTGGTGAGCTTCACACGACCACGATCGAGGGTCCTTCTTCGGCAAAATAGATTTAACATTTTACCAATAGCTGATAACGACGGTTAGATCGCATGTAGAACTATTGAATATATCACTAAATTTCTACAAGCAGAGTCAGAAGTGAGTAACACTTCAAACAAAAAAAAAGTATAGAGTATAAGCGTCCAATCTACCCACCTGTTTGCAAGTATAATACATAATGGTCCGAATATTTGTTTCGAGGTTTATTTATTATTTTATATTATTTTGTATACCTGAAGTAACGCAGTGCCCTATAATATTTCATCCATAGTGTTCTGGTTCCCCAATAATTTTGTGTTGAATAATTCCGGAAAAGAGATAGCATGCAGATGCTTGATAGTCACCCTCTGGAATCATACTTTGTATCGAATGTCTAAAATGAGATTATCAGTAAATGTATGAAGTGGAACCAAATATATATAATGCATATGACCTGCAGTTCGTATGATTTAATCAAGTGCCTGATTCACAGTCGTACCGCGACAGAATTTACATCGTCAAAGATATCATCATGAAACTTGTCGAATATGGGGAGCTTAACCAAACGGCTTTGGTAAGCTTTTGTGGACTTAATTTAAAGAAACACAGATCAATCTTTGAAAAAATGGAATCCAATGGTTTTATCTCGAAGAACGAAATTTCTCTTGGCAAGAGAATGGTAACAGTTTACAAGCCCACACAAAAAGGGCTAGAGTTTTGTAGGGGCATACTTGAACCATACGAAAAAGTCTTCCCGAGAGGCGCCCATGCAACAAATGAACCAGAGATATAGAAAATTATTGGATAATCCAAAATAAGCGTACTTTCGACTTTCTATTCTGGTTCTTCGGCTACACCAAAGTTCGATGCGATCTCCCTATCCATTTCTTGTTTTCCCTGTATGTATTCATCATACCGCTTACTCCAGGAGTCAATAAGCCTATACTGTCTTATTCCCGTGACTATCCAAATTGATGAGATCACCATTACCGAACTCAGGAGCGTTACCAAAACAATTCCAAATTCATCTCTAGCATCCATCAGACCAAGAAATGAGGGGTGACGTATCAGATAAAGTGATAGTGCTAATGCAAGTGGAGCCAGGATTAAAGCTGAGAGAGATATGGCCTTCAAGGTTTTCCTGATGTTAGACATTTGATCTATAAACGTGTCCAACATTTGTAGGATGTCTGTACGGGACGAATAATCTTCTTGATCAGCTGGCACAATGCATCACCACCAACTTATAATATATCGTCCTATCTACATGATAGTCTTTAAGAGTCATAATATGACTATTTTTCTTCCTCATTTTTATTCCCCAAGCCAAAGTAACAAGCATGGCATTGTTTTTTTGAATATATCACTCCTTTATTACCACAGGTGGTACATCGAATATCATAATCTATTGTAGAATCCAATGACTTTGCGGCCTGCATACAACTGCCGCAAATTGGTGCTTCCAGACTGTAGCTAGACAAAAAGCCATTTCCACACTGACTGCATTTGAGGCTATACATCTTTCCTTTTGGCCTCCATCTTCTAAACGGATTTGTAAATCCCAACTCCATATTCACATCGATTTATGATATACATACCTAATTAACTTAAGTTAACCTTGTTAATTTGAATACGATCCTGGATATAAGAATCTATGGCAGATACCTGATTATGTAAAATCATCACTTGGATATAGAATAAGAGTAAATAAGCGCTTAGTCAATCCGGCTATTATTTGGCACTAAAATCGAATGTAGCATATTCTGTCCTAATGGGAATGAAATTGATACCCATAACTGCAACTTGTAGGCTATAATTTCCAGGTCCATCAAATTTGAAGGGAATGGTAACAATACCTTCAGCTGTATGAAGCAAAGGCTGTCCTGTCAACGCGGCGGCACGGAAAACTTCCCTATTCGATTGTTTTATGACAACATCATAATCAATATGAACTTGTACAGTTTCGCTGGTCGGTTGGAAAAAGCTTATCTTGAATTTGGAATCGCCAATTGTCAAGGGAAAGGGCGAAGGTTGTACCAAAACATCAACACTAGCTCCATCAGTTGGGGTTTTTACATTTTGAGAGGATATAGAAATTGACTTAGTTATGTTAGAAGTTCCATTGGTATTGGTTACATTTGCAACTTGAGATGTTTCAGTATTGTATAACGAACTATTCACAAAGAAAGCAAAAGAAGCTGAATGAAAAGTATCATCTAGCGTGAAAGAAACAATCATGAAGGTAATTTGCAAAATAAAAATAAGATGGATTGAAAATTTTGTTTTGTCCATCATATAGCAGTCGAATATTTATCAAAAACCCGTTAACTAATAAATCTTGCACCTTGTCGCCCTATAACAT
>JALZOS010000425.1 GCA_030913755.1 Thermoproteota archaeon
AATTTTTGCAGAATAAGGCTCTCCAGTTCTGCATTGGTCAGACTACTAAAGATTGTTACTATAATACAGGCCAAGAAATATCATAATGAGTGACAATATTTGTTCAATGCCTAATTAGCCACCCTACGATACTTACACACATTCAAATGAAGTTTCTTGCCACTCACAAACTCTCTCTTTTTGAAGGGACAGAAAGAGAAAAGACAACCGCGTATTCTTTTCTTCAGAACAGGAGGCCACATATTCCAACAGTAAGTCCAAACAAGCGGTTTCTTTACTAAATTATCCTATAAATGACAGAAATTCGGTTGAGATTTTCACACATTTCCATTTGGGTAATTATCAACAATCGAAATGAAGTCATTTATGAGAGTTACTATAGATGGTTCTCACAAACCTTTGTCAATTGAAGATGTTTCATACTTTTGAACCAAATCACTTTCCTTTAGTTTAAGAGTGATTGTTCTTTTTATTATGGTTGCGATTTCCCGCCTTGGAATTTCATATTTTATCTCCTTGTTTTGCTTCTCGGATTTAACAATGAATGTCTCTGCAAATGCAGCTTCCACCTTGCCAATTCTTTTCCCATCTGATGAAATCACGGTTTTGTAGTTAACTCTATCTTTACTATGAATTTTGTCTTCATAGGGATATTCTGACATTTGCACTTACAATATATATTATCTCAAATAAGGATTTGGTTGTCGGGGGCTCAAAACAACATTAAATTTTCCAAGGTCTTTATTGACTGACAAGAACTAGTAGCAGCTCCCGATCCGCCGCTTATCACACCAGCCTGTCCATATACCTCTACTCCTTGTTTAAAATCTGAAGGAGAGACGCCTTCTCCAACTTGTTTGATAACGCCAGAAAAATCTATTCCCAAAGTCGATGGAAATTGAAGTGATACCAAATGTTGCATGCCTCCTTCACGAAATTTCCAATCTACTGGATTTACGCCAGCTGCTTTTATCATGACTAAAACTTTTCCAGAAGACACAGTAGGTTCAGATGTGGTTTGGTTAATCTCGATAACTTCGCTGCCTCCGTACTTGTTAATTTGAGCAGATTTGATTGTTGATATAAGAAGGCATGAGACATTAAGGGGTAGATGATAAACGTGGAAAATGCTCTATTGTCAATGGACAGGCAATTTTCGCCAGTAAACAGCAAGTTCTGAATCCAACCTAAACCAGCTTTCTACTCGTATGCTTATCCCGAACCTCACGGGTTCAAAGAGTATCCAATCCAGCCGTCTGGGGCATTCTACCATACCGGAATGGGAGAGTTCCTGCTGCCCTACGATATAGTCCGCACCTCAATATCACCTGACAAAGTCTTGATGTCTTTCTTGCAGAGCACCTAAGATGCAGCAGCAATAAGCACAATGTGGGATCGACATGCATTGGAGCGTCAGGCAGCGGCAAATACGAGAGGATCATAAAGGTATCGAACATGGTTGACTCTAGATTTGGAATTATCTCTACTTGTATTTACTTGATTTCATGAATTTTATTTAAGAAAAAGACACAATATTATATCTTAGTTTTGGTAAGGATATGAGATATTGAGTAAAGTGGAAAAGGAGCGTCGTGCTACATGGCTTGAGCTTTTCTATGACCTAGTCTTTGCTGCTGCCGTTGCTGAACTAGGTGTTAGCCTATACACTAACTATACAACTCCTGCGTCGTTTCTAGGAACAGTATCACTATTTTTTCCTGTTTGTTGGACATGGTTAGGTGTTACATTCTATGCCGCTAGATTTGAGACTGATGACCTGGTCCATAGGGTATTTATATTGCTACAGATGGGTGGAGCTGCAGCTCTTGCTCTTAACATACATGGTGCCTTGGGTGAGACATCCTTTAATTTTGCGATATCATATGCTGCAATCAGAGCTCTTCTTGTAATGGAGTACATTCGTGCAGGCCGCAAAATTCCTGCTGCTCGCCCATTTGCAAGCAGATATGCACAGGGTTTTTCTATTTCTACGATACTGTGGCTAATTTCAGCTGTTATCCCTATACCTGAACGTTTTATACTCTGGGCATTAGCACTTGCTATAGACATAACAACCACAATTTTAATTGGCAGAAAGCACGTGCAGTTAGCTCCAAATATTTTTTATTTACCTGAGCGAATGGGACTATTTACTTTAATTGTACTTGGAGAGACAATATTTGGGCTTATCAGTAGTTTGTCCGGTCATAAGTGGGATATAGAGTCCACAATTTCTATGGGGGCTGGATTGAGCATTGCCTTTAGTCTGTGGTGGTTATATTTTGACAAAATTGATGGGTCTGTGATTCGTATGTTTCGTGACGAGGGTAAACTACGCCTTTATCTGACATGGTTGTACTCACACTTCCCTCTGGTTACAGGCTTGTGCGCTACGGCAGCTGGCATAAAGCATTTGGTTTTAGCTGATCAAAGTACGAATTTGCCTTATTTGGACCAATGGTTAATCTGCGGTTCTGTAGCCCTGTGTTTATTCTCTATTGGAGTCATCCATCTTTGCATGTCATACGCAAGCGGCGAGAGGAAACTAATGACACAATTGTCAGTCTATAGATTTATAGCTGGATTTGCAATTATACTTATTCCCATGTTGGGACTTGCAATGTTACCAATATTGCTTATCTTGATTGTAAGTATGGTTTGCATCATGCAGGTAGCACTTGATCTGAAACATCATCCCCATCATCGTGTTTTCTAACAGAAAACCTTACATTTTTTGGCGGTGTTGCCTATTTTAAAAAAAGGATTATCTTGGAATATAGCATTGCAGTGATGGAAACACGTATTTAAAATGATCAAGAATGCTAATATTACAACCAGTCGTGTACCCAGAGAAGAGCCAGCTCCTACTCTACGTAATAAAGGAAAGGGTGCATTTTCGACTGAAAATCGCAGGCTTACCTGGGATTTGGTAGTTTGGCCAATGTTACTTCAATTAAATCGTCCTTACTTCACACCTAACGAATTCAGGATTAGGAGGGATGAAATTTATATTAAATATTGAATCAAGTGTTCAAATATAAGAGGAGGTTTTGTATCACTAACCTACAAAGGGTTCCTGATCAAGAACCAAGATATTTATTTAATCAATTTCAGCTCGTCGCTTTATCTTAAGAAGAATGTCAATTTAGACTACGGTAAGGCTTTTAGAAAGAATGTTGCTAAACATTAAAGAGGATTTCAGATGGACTTAAGGTTCCATTTTAAGATACCAGTTTGATCTAAAAAAAGAAAGAAGAAGAGAGGATTCCAATAATTATAGCACTGACTGCTGGCTGCACTCATATCTTTACTTCTAATATGAACAGGTCAATGCATTAAAGCTCGCTGTAATCATGCTACAACAGGCTCACTCTTAATGGTCAATGCATTATGGTAGACTTTAAAAATAGCAGGAAGTATGCCCACCGGTTCACCATCCAGAGACACGGTAACATTTCTGTTTTTCGGTAAAAACGCAACTTGTGATGCCTGATAATAGAGAATATCATCTTCATTAGTGTATTGACTGTCACCTTTCATT
>JALZOS010000199.1 GCA_030913755.1 Thermoproteota archaeon
ACACATATGGATGCGCCTTCTCATTTCATGACAAATGCCACTACTATAGACAAGATTAATGTTAGTAGATTCATTAGTAATGCTGTTATTATAAGAACCAACAAGAAGGGACTGGATGAATTAATTACTGTTGACGATATTGTGGAATCAAACACGGATATTGCACCTAGTGATTCAATAGTATTCTCTACTGGATGGGAGAATGAAGTATACAAGGAACATTATTTCTCCTGCAATCCTGGATTATCACCAGAAGCTGCAGAATACCTCATCAAGAGAAGGATCAATGCTGTTGCTATAGATTCGCCTAGTATCGACAAAGGAACGGACCTTAATTTTACCTGTCATAAAATCCTATTATCACATGAGGTATTGATCGTAGAAAATTTATGCAATTTGGGGCAAGTGACCGATCTGAGGTTCAAGTTAGTAATCGCACCTCTGAAGTTTTCGGGCGCGACAGGATCGCCTGTCAGGGCTATTGCAATTGAGCAAGGAGTATTTTAGAATCTAAATAACAGTCCATTGGTTGTTGGCATTGTTTAGGTGTCTCTCAGTCTGCTCTAAGAAAGGATACTCATATTCCCAACAACTTTAATACTTCCTAGAATATTGTTATTAGTAATATGCCGACTGCCTATGTTTTAATAAATTGCGATCTGGGATCTGAAGAAGAGATATTACAAGAAATAAGAAAATTACCAGAGGTTACTGAAGTGAGTGGTGTATACGGAGTGTATGACATCATTGTGAAGATAACATCGGACAGCATGGATAAGCTTCGAGAAACTATTACCTGGCATGTAAGGAGAATCGACAAAGTTCGATCTACGCTTACTATGATCGTAATTGAGGGTCAAGGCGGAAGGGACAAGAAGTATCAAACGATGTCATTTTAGTATCATAGTTAGTGTTCTGACGAAACTTTCTACTTCTGACTGATTATTGTAGAAGTGTGGAGAAGCTCTGACCACTTTTTTCTTTCCGGCACCCTGAATGTCCCTTTCTGCAACGATAATGCCGTAATCCTCGAGATTCGATACTATCGTCTTTGCATCAGATGACTTCGCTCCAAATGACAGTATCGATGTTCTCAATCGCTCATCTTGAGGTCCATAGATGGACACATCCTCCATTTTTTCTAGAGAGCTTCTCAATTCGTCCGCTATCTTCATGTTCATTTTTCTGATGCTATCAATTCCTATACGTAAGATGTATCGCAATGAAGACTCTAGACCAGCGAGTCCTACGTAGTTTCTAAACCCTGTTTGAAATCTTTGAGGAAATTCGACGGAAGCTAAATTCCTATGATCGGTAAGAATAGCTGATTCTCCACCCACATATTGGGGTGTTAGTCCTTCCGAAGATTTCTTACTACAGTAGAGAATTCCAATACCTATTGGCCCACAAATCCATTTGAAACTGGGAAACGCCATAAAATCACATCCTATTCTCTTTACATCTACTCTGATCGACCCAACGCTTTGAGCGGCATCTATGCAGTACAGTATGTTATTGTCTCTTGCAATCTTGCCTATTTCTTCAACAGGCATAATAGCCCCATTATTATATAGCGCGTGACTTAGAGTAATTAGTTTTGCATTCTTATTTTTAGCAATTCTCCCTATTTCATCTGTATCAAAAAATCCATCGATATCTATCTTGATTTCCTTGATTTCCACTCCAAATTTCTCCGAGACCTTTAGCCATGGGAAATAGTTTGCATAATGTTCATGAGGCCCTCCCCTTACAATAATAAGATCGGACTCTTTCCAGGGGATCCCTGTCGATATTTGGTTTATCCCTTCAGTGGTACTTTGAGTGAATATAACTTCCTCAGGATCACAGTTTATTAGATGACTCACTCTATTTCGAACCTCTTTCATCAATGATGTGATATACTCTTGCACTGAAGTTGAATCAGGACCCTCTTCAGAGTATCTTAAAAGGAAATCCGTCATTGCCTTAATAGTGGATATTGGAATTGGAGCAAAGGAGCCGTTATTCATGTATATTTTTTTTTTAACTACAGGAAAATCTTTGCGGATAAGTTCCAAATCTTGATCATAACTCATTATAACCACCTTTCATTCTAATATTATAAAAGTGAATATGATCTATGATACTCTTCTAGACTCCGGAGGACTCAATACAATTATTTACAATGATCCTTACGCAAAACTATGCCTCGTCTCAACGATCATCTTAGAACTACAGGAGGAACGACGGAAAAAAGCTGTGTATATTGATCTTGATACTGTATTTACTGCGTATGTCAAAGCAGGGTTAATTCCACCGCTCACGATAAAAAAGATGGATCCTTCCATTTACGCATCAGATATTCTGCGAATTTATATTCCTGATGAGAAGATCGAGCTATCCATTTTAGACTCGATCAAATACATCGATGATGCCTCTATAGTCATTTTTGATTCCATAACCTCCTTTTACAGCTTATTTTACAACGAATTAGAGTCAGATACAAGTGTTACCCGCGAGATGGGCCGTATCAACCAACTTCTTTTGATATTGTTAATGTTACTCTTGAAGAACACATCATTTTCAAAAATACCTCTTCTCCTAACCAGTATGATTCGTTATAAAAGAAAAGGGGGATGGATAGGAACACCCACCGGCAACAGGTTTCTCAGATCAAGAAGCAGTGTAAATCTTTACGTAGAGATGGAGAATGAGCGGGATCTGTCAATTAATGTGCTCTCTCATCCAACTATCACTCCACAAAAAATTATTTTTCGCGACAAAGGCATTAGAATAACTCGAGTTGGTTAAGTTTTGATCTTAACTAGGTTAAAACCAAGTACTAGTGATATAGAGATAACTACAAGCCCGCTTGTTACAAATGCCCATTGATTCTTTACGGATGTTGCTTTTCCTACCAAGTACAAAAGATATGCACCAAACATTCCCATGAATAGGATCATCACGGTCACTATCGTTTCTCCAATAGTTTGAATAGAGCGACTAGGAACAACGAATGCTTTAGTATTGGATCCTTCTATAATTGAATTTACTAGACCTGAAGCAAATGCAAAGAATATAATCAAATATACTATTGCAGCGATAGTAGTGTACTTTGACTTGGAGTAAAGCATTACAAGTAAGTTCATCAGGTCGATTGATAATTAAGTTTATCGCCTAGTTAGATTAGCATTAATATCTGAGGCGTTCATGTCTCGATGTTTGAAAGCAGCAGCACAAGACATACTCTTCTCTGGGGAAGCATATCGCAATTTTGTTTGTTCTGCCAGGTCTGTGGCTACGAAAAATTCTTATATAAAGGCTCTTCGGCAATACATGAGATTCAAAGGCCTAACTGACTGTGAACAGCTGCTCAAAGGTGAGCCCAAACTTATTCAATCCAACGTTATCGACTGGCTGATTCATCTTAAAGAAGTGCAAAATCTATCATACGCTTCTATTTCGCTATATTGCACAGCCTTGCACCATTTTTACGGCATGAATGATATTGCTGGACTTAACTGGAAGAAGATTGTAGCTATCATTCAATTTGACGGGAAAATACTACAATTTCGTCCCGTAGGGCATTTGGTAAATCGCAATCCAGCCGCTACAGTCTCGGTATACTAATTGCTGTGTGAGCCCTGGTATTTGTATCCGTATAACAGAACCTTATATAGTCTGATTGAGATTCATTTGCGAAGAACTGACTACTTTTTAAACGTGAGCACAAGGTTCTTATATTTTGTTGACGGAGTAATATTTATGGAAAGCGCAGAGCAAATGCATTTAATCAATATCACTCCGAAGGCGGCCGAAAAGGTAATGGAGTTCATGAAGCAAGAGAACAAGGGCAATCTGTACTTGCGTGTTTATGTTTCAGGAGGAGGGTGTTCAGGACTATCTTACGGGATGGGGTTTGAAGAAAAGGCTGACGAAGATGACGCTCTCATTAGTGAAAACGGCGTACAAGTGATAGTTGATAGCTATAGCCAGAAGTACCTGAAGGGGGCTAACGTTGACTATATCGAGAGTTTGATGGGTTCTGGATTCAAGATTAACAATCCAAATGTAACAAAAAGCTGCTCATGCGGAAGTTCATTTTCTACTGACTGACCTCATCTTGCAGATACTTTTAGTCTAACCTAGGTATCAGTGCGTACACGCCTATTACACATAGACTTTAATATTGCCAACTTAACGGAAATAAAAAAAGAAATAAATGAAGCAACGATTGAGTTTCCTAAATATCAATTAGATATAAGGACTGAGGATAGCAAGATATACAAAGTTACAGACTGCTGGATAGATAAGTTTGAATTTGAAAATAATAATCATGAATATACGAAATGCTACTTTCTATGTAATGATATGCATCAACTAACAACTTTGACAAAATAGGAATAACCTATGGACAAATCAAATGGTAGACCCTTTCACTCTTCCAAAATATGATTTCACATTTGGCCTATACAAGTAGTAAATTATTACGCCGTCTATAGTTATCCCTACTATCGCTCCAATATTTCCAGAAGCAATTAATAGCGCATTGAAAACCATTGATATAATAGTAATTATGATAGTAACGGTCCAGGCCCATCCTTTACCTTTAATGAGACCCCATGCTACGACAAAGCTTGCAATTCCCAAGACTATTAGGATTGAGCCGATTACTCCAATGAATGCGGCAAAGAATAGAAATGAAGTATTATTAGGTAAATTGATATTAGTACCATTGAGTGTAACAGGTACACCATTGTCGGTGGTACTAAACGTATTGTTAACATTCAGCTGACTCACAAAGGGTGCAATTGTTACAAGACCAATCCCTCCAAGTAAAAGTATAATGCCGCCAATTATTCTCAATATAGCTATAATTGTAACTCCCAAAGGCCGTTTGGTTTCCAACTCTTGTCTCACTAATGACTAGAATAAATATTTTTCAGACCAATCACGTTAAAAAACCCAAATGTCTAAAATTAAATAAAATTTTATTTATGGACGATAAGAGCCATCCTTCACTCTTCCCCAACCATAAAGCGGGATATTATAATTTGAATTCCATGCTACTGCTTATTCTCATACCATGTATAACATATCAAATTAGAAAAAATGAGATAGGATGGAACATCCCAGGAAATGGGTTATTCTATTATAGATATCAGTTCCTGAATCAATTCCCGATAATCGACTGCGTCTTGCGCTGCTTCGTAGGGTGTTGTGGAGTTATTAGCAAAAACTATTAGGTTAGAGGCAATCAGCAAGTGCCTAGCATTCAAGTATTTAGTATTGTGACTGTGAATCTTCAAAGAAATAATCAGGTATCTTCGCCAATTGTTCAACCTTCCAATGACAACTCCAACAAAATCCACAAGTGACACAGGAAAATAGTGATCTTTCCATACAAGATTCACATTTCTGATACTTCCATGCAACAGTATCCCTGAGATATTCATGTCTTTTATATGCAGCCTTATTCCTGACCCAGGAATTCATTTTACCCGGTTTGACATGGGTTTTCGTATCATTTACGCTGTCGCCTATACAATAATGTAGAGCTACATCATCTATATAGATTTAATATTCTCATTTCCATAGGAGGTCTTTGTATTCGACTTGCCAAAGGGAAATGATGACCAGCATTCTCACCATCAATAACAACTTGTACTAACATTTACCGTTGACTCGATGTTAAAATAACTGTACTTCTGTTAACGAACCTTCCACTGCATGGTATAACGTAGATGAAAATGATTTGGTATGGTAATTGTAAGAAAGATAACAGACGAGTCTCTTTAGTAGCGAGTTGATCCATAGAAGCAACTACAAGTAATCGGTGATTTTGACAGTTTCGCTTTCTTTCACATATTTCAATATCTGTTTTTTGTATGACATTGTTGCCTCTATACTGGAAAATTGACGCAGGAATTCAATCTCTTCTTTCAAGAATCCAGCATCAGAATTGTATAATTGATTAAAGATGAGTTTTTGATTTATTCGCTCTAAAGTTGAAAGCCTACTGTATATCTTATCCGTACCTTCAGCGATTCCGTTATCAAGTAACGTTTTTACGAATCTTCTTTTCGGTATATTAAACATTCCGGTATCCACAATTCTGTCGAAAACAGATAATACTCTAAAGTAGTCCTTTCTTCCAGTATAAGCTATAATAGTGGCAGGCAGTAGGCGCATGAACTTGAGCGAAGCTCTCTTGATATGTTTTCTATCGAGAACAACCATAGACCTTCCAAAGGTGAGAATTGCATTCATTATTTGATTTGGCAAACGTCCATCTAAAACATCCCTGCTCGACTTCAGCTCCACCGGGTAAAATGAGATGCAGTCGATCCTGCATTTTTCACTCCGGGCAAGCTCGGTCAGCTGACTCGTTCTCATGAGAATGTTCTGATAAGATTCTAATTCGCTTGAAGCTTGGAAGCTTTTACTATTCCTGTGCAAAATTGCAATTACCAAATCAAACTGACCGAAGTAACCTTCGTTTTTAATTCTAATTTCATTTTTGGGATTTATAAATGGCAGATTACGATTCTTACTATCTAGGACATGGCCCGATTCTAGTGAACTAACAAATAAGTCTTTTAGTTCTAGTTCATTCATTCATTTTCGTTCCGAAAAGGGATTGCAAAGAACAATTATAACTAGATATATAGACTAATATATTAAACACATGTTCATCGTTCTAGATTGACTTTACTCTTATTTGAAAGTAAACCATATTTTTAATTTTATAAACTACCTAAGATCTGAAGTCACCAAGAAAGAATTAGAGCATCTCTTAAGAGATTTATGCAGGCCTACAAAGTTACCAATCCCTTAAAGACAGGGACAAACTATTTGTCTGTTTTCGCTGGCAAGGTATCAAAGGGAGTCATTTTATATTATCTCTAGCTTTATACTTAAGAAAAGAATTGAAGGACGATGAGGAGTCTCCGAATTTAGTGACAAATTGGATAGTAGAATCTAAATCTTCTAGTGGAGAATTTGAAGACTATAATCAGGCACTTTCTGCGTTTAAGAATATTTCGAAGGGTGGAAAGCATGTTATTTTGTACGAAGCAAAAAAGAACCCTTTAGATGGATCAACTGTAAAGAAAATTCCATTACTAAATTCTAAAAAAATAAGATCCACATCACCACCTAAAAAATCTCCTCAAAGCAAATCGGAACATCCGCAAAACAGAAATAAATTCAAGGATCTTAAAGTAAGAATCTTTCTTCTCGTCGTAGTTCTATTTTGTTTTCTTATCATAATATATTTTATCAATATGCTTACTACCAAACCATCGGACTTTAGCAGTGTTCACAATTTTTTAATATTTAGTGTTGATCATCCAGTCGTCTCTAGTGGACTGACGCTCAGATAGATACTTCATTTGGAAGAAACTGGAATCAATGAATGCTTTATCGGTTGGAGAATAGACTGCCCGTGAAGTTTGCAGGTGTGATTGCTTTTTTGATCACCAGGTTCAATTGTAGGGTAATTTAGGTGTTAATTCCTCAAGTATGAATAGTAAATTATCTAGGGATTTCTCTTTGCTTCCAAGTACAAGTAAAGTCTGCTCAGGTCCTGTTCCTTTCTGCCCTCCACGCAGGTCTTTAAAAGTATATTGACTGACAACACCCAATCCTTGATTTTGTAAATTGGAAATATGCTCTTCAACATCCTTTGCCGGTACCATTAGAAGTGTTACTGTATCATAATTTCCATTGCTACTATTTGTTTCCGTATTACTGATTTGAGAAATATTGTTATTAACTACGGTAACAGTTCCTTCCATAACAAAACTTGGAACATCCTGACTGACATCCGATTCAGAGTAGCTGAATTTACCCGTGTCATTTAATAACAATGGTTTACTTAAGGTATTAAACTTGAATTCTCCACTTTCAAACACTGGATTCGAATTCTCATCGACTAATGTAATTTTGTGATCATGGTCAACATCACCATTAAACCACATGACATTAGTTCCAGTATTTACCACCACATTTTGAGGGACATATGGCTGATTGATTAATCTCGCCTCCTCTGGCATTTCCAGAGACTCATGTCCCTCATTTGGAATTAAAATTATCAAGTTCTTTACATTGCCTGTTAAATCCATTGATTTGTTATTTAAAACTCGAGAAGCGGTATCAGGACCAAAACTTTGGGAACTGGCAAATCCAAATCCATCCAGTATTGAGAAGATGAGACTTATTCCGATGCCTAGAAGAGAGAGTTGAAGACATGATTTCATAGTCATTCCAGATAGTTCAATTGAGTGTCTTGTGAACTATTATGTCAATAATTCTAGATTTAGAAATCAACTGTATATGTCTAATATATAGTATACAACACAATCCCGTGGCAGGATAAGGACGAGAAGGATTAAGCTATTCTTCAAGCAGCACAGTTACGAAGACATGAAAAAAGGTGATTGCCGCACAAATCATATCTGGGGACTTCCACTAAAGACAAGATGACTTTTCCGCCATTGTTACCTAACTTGCCAAGCTATATATCGTATCTGACGATGATGTTGTAAGTTCTTATTAATTTCTTGCGTTACAGAGTTAGTTTATTATTGAATGCTGCTCGAAAAGAAGATCTATGACACAAAAAAACACATTTTCTAAATACATGTTCCCCGCTATTTTATCACTGGGCATCGTTGCTATGATTCTAAACTCAGCAACAGTTCAAGCACAGGAAGCACAGACATTTTCTGCGACATTATCCGGAAAGGATGAAGTTCCTCCTACAAAATCTATAGCCAGTGGAACAGCAAAATTTCTGGTTAATGAGAACGATTCACAGATATCTTATTTGGTCAATCTAACTGGACTAAAGAAAATAACTCAGGCACATATACACAATGGCACTTCAGGACAAAATGGAGATGTTTTAGTCAATTTATCAAACTCAAAATCGGCCAAAAATCCTGATAATCCAGAAATACAATTAACTGGAACTATAACAAAAGTTGATTTGCAAGGTCCTTTGAAGGGTAGAGAACTCTCTGACTTGCTGATTGTAATGAGGAACGGACAAGCATATGTAAATGCACATACTGAAATCTATCCGAAAGGGGCCATTAGGGGCCAGATAATGTCTGGAAGTTAACCACCAAAACTTTAAACCACGTATGAGGCGGTCAATGCTATTGGAGTTATTCAGATCTCGAGGAAAAGCGATTTTGGATAAACTTGGTATCATTATTATTATTGACAAACAATGCTATTGTTTGAAGAAATAGTTTTGTTTATCGTATGTAAGTATCTGACCACATTTCGGACAGCGATCGCTAATGCCGGCTAATCTGTTTGCAGGATTTTCAAATGAGTCTCTATTCACATGGAGCTGAGACTGAAATTCAATCCCACAATTTTTACACCTAACCATCATAGTCACACCGGCATATAATAATAAACCTTATAATATTATTTTTAATACGCACTGAATTAGCCCTGACAAATAGAATTATGACTTTAGGTATACGGGAGTCAATGGCTAATATCGGAACGTAAAGGGCAAAGCACACGAGATACATCTTCAAATAATTTTGCTTGATATCCATCAGGGTCCCTCATCGAGAAATATCTTTCCCCACACCTAGACATTTTTATTATCCAATTTAGTTGTTCTACCTTTCGCAATTATAATACTGCAAAGAATTATGAAAACAATCTGAAAGAGTTCTATTGCTACATCTAATTCACGTATTGGATGCCCACTTCCTGGTACTGCAATTATATACATAATAATCAAGACAACTGTTCCACCTATACCAACATAATACCAAGGTTTGCTCCATTTCTTAATGACAGGTATAACCCAGAACATTTGAGCCAAACCTGAGACTATAAAGAATACCGTAAGATTTAAGGGCATTTGTGAAAAAAACATTGGAACAATTGCAAGATGTAATACGCCAGCTATAAACGTGGACGCAGCGGCTGCATAAAATAATATCTTGTTTGTCAAGATGATAAATCATAATAACTTGACTTTAATAATCATTCTATCATTGAACTCATCTGAAAACTTTCATTAGTATGATTATGCAGCGAGCACTTAAAGGGAAACGAATTACTCAACCTAGTTGATTTATGAGAATTTGGACGCAATGATTTAAATGTCCATCTCACGTTGAGGTAAGCGTCAACAACGGGTAAGCAGAATACATTGGTTCATCCCGTGATATGGAAATTTGATATCAGAATCCAGTCTTTTACTTCTTAGAAATCATTTGTAATGAATTTAATGGATATTTATTAAATTTAACAAGCCGACCAAATCATACAGGTGATGATTACGAACTCCTCTGACGACTTTCATTAGTATCGTAATGCAGCCTAGTTGAATAAACCCAAGGTAGGTTGATACTAGTCTT